>JAXDQB010000536.1:0-2593 GCA_034668065.1 Paraburkholderia sp. | reverse complement strand
AACAAGATGTCGGCCAATTCAATTCAAGATCGCGCCGGATGTGACTCAGGCTTCGACTCGCTAGCCCAGGCGGTGTGTCCGCTTTAATATTAGGTAAGTTTGCGCGGCAGATCCCTATTCATTTCGTTAGGTTAAAATTTCGCTCTCGTGCTTATACTCGTCGGTTCCAAGAGATTTGCTCGTTCCAAGTGCAACACCGGGTTTAAAGGATGGGAGTTGAGGGTTGAGAGCGCTGTGCGACCCTGTCCAATAGGTCCACGAGAGCCGCTTATCGACCGTTCGAGGCCTGTCAGGGTACATAACGGACCTTCTGCAGGCAGCTTGCACCGTCCAGACTTCGCGCCGGGCGGCGGATGATCCAGCTCCTTGAAGTCCGACAGAACTTCCTAGTGACATTCGTCGGCTTGGCCTTCATCACATTTGCTCCAAGAGACCCTGTCCTTCAGGGAGGGGCGCAGTCAAGCTCGGTTTTCAGCGTGTTGCCAGTCCACTTGCCCTGGGCGACTGCTCCGCCTGTTTTCAAAGAAAAAGAACAAGACGAACGGGCGGCCCGCACGGCGGTGTCGGTGCTGGCCGTTCGGTTGACTGTCGCGATGACCGCTCGCTCGGCAGAATTTCTCCGACCTGATGAGACGCCGCGGCCAAGCCGCCTCGGCTAATGCGAGGAGAGCCATGCTGGTTGCGAACGAACTGTCATTCCCGTCCCTGTCCCAACCGTTTAAGCGCCGCTTCGCGGCAGGCATCGACGTGAGCGGGTGCGAAGCGAGACTCGTCGTGCTGAGCCGCCGCGCTCGACGAACGGCGCCGGTGCGCGTCGAGTGGCTTGGCGCAGTGCCGCTAGATCGCACGGCCATGGTTGGGGTGCACATCGCCGATCGTGCCGCTGTTTCTTGTGCGATTGCCGCGCTGTTCGCCAAGTGGCCGCGGCGACGCGCCATGGGGTCGCTTTTCTGCTCGATGGCGATACCTGGCGGTGCGATGCTGATCGACTCGATTCCGCTGTCGTTCCCATTGCCGCACCAAGGAAGGGCGATGCGTACCGCCGCGCTCGAAGCAATGGAGCCCGCGGTGTACGCGCATGCCGAACGATTGGCCGGCCTCGAGCGTCAGGCGCTGGCGGTGGACTGGTTCGTCGATGAAGCCAATCGCGGCTGTGGCCTCGCGCCGGCGGCTTCATCACACGCGGATGGGGCGTCGCGCATCGGAATTGCGGCTGCGGCCCGAGAGCATCTCGAGGCGCGCGTCGAAGCGGCGGCGGCGGCGGGTATCGTCTTGAGTGCCGTCGATGGGGAGCCGCCCGCCGCGCTGCGCGCGCTTTGCCACGCGGCGGAATGCGAGCTGCACGACGGCGAGCGCTATGCCGCAGTATGGATCGGGGGCGACGGCGTGTACGGCTGGCGCATCGCCGATGAGGCGGTCGAAGCCCAAATGCGCTATCCGGCGCCGGAGCATGCCGATCTCGCCGCGGCGCTGCGCGGTATGGCGCTTGGGCAGGCGCTCGACTGCGTCGTGGCGGGCGGCGACTTCGATCTGCTTGGCGGCTGCGGCATGACGCTTGCCGATGTGGGCGACCTGCTCGGCTGCGCCGTGCTGCCGTTCGAATGCGCCCCATTGCTCGACCCCGATCTGCACGATTCATTGGGCGGCGCTTGTCCTCAGGCACATGTGCCGACCTTTGCCGTCGCATTCGGACTGGCTCTGCGCGGGGTATGCGAATGATCGCGAAACCTTTGTGCGGCCGCAGCGGCCGGCCGATCGGCATTCGCATTGGCGGCTTCAATCTGCTGCCCTATCGACAACGCGTTGCGCGCGGCCGGCGGCGACGCTGTCTCGTCGAATGCACGGTGGCGGCGCTGGTGGGTGCGCTCGCAGCGCTAGCGTGGTCGGCCCGGGACGGATTGGAACAGGCGCGTCTGGCGGACCGGCGAGCGATGCTTGAATCCACCCTCGCCGGTTTTGCCGCCCCGCTGGCCGAATACCGGCAGCTCGAGGGCATGAGCGCCCAAGTGAGCGAGCATGCGGCCGTCGCGGCAGAACTCGCTAGGCCGCGCGCTCGCATGATCGATGTGATCGATGCACTGAGCCGGGTGCCGCTCTCGGGTATGACGCTCCATCGTCTGAAGTTCACGGACAGTGGCGTTGAGATCGACGCGAGCGCGGCCGACAGCGCATCGTCCGCGGCATGGATCGATTGTCTGGCGCGTGTGCGCGGCGTCCGGTCGGCCGAAATAACGGATTGGCGGCTCGCGGCCGAAGGCGCGCAGCATGCGGTCAATGTTGCGGCTCGGTTGCAATGGGACGATGCCGGGATGACTCACACCGCGGCAGGGCGGGGCCGGCGATGAGGGCATTTTTGAACGACAGGCGGGAAGGGCCGCTGCCAGGGGCCGCGCACGCGGCTACGTCGACGTCGCATCGCGAGCAATTGTGGCGATGGCTGGCGTGCTTTGCGTCGCCGCCTGAACGCTGGGGCGGAGCGCATCGGGTGTTGTCGTGGGTGACGCTTGCCGCCGCTGCGTTCGCGCTCTGCGTACCCGGCTGGCGTGCCGCCGGTATTGGCGAGGCGGCGGCAAGTGGCGCCTCGCTCACGGAA
>JAXDQB010000535.1:0-3596 GCA_034668065.1 Paraburkholderia sp. | reverse complement strand
CAGCGGGCAAGAAGTTGGATACGTGACGTGCCAAACGACAGCGCAAGGTAAGAAGCTTGTTCCATCAAGCGTTTTTGTTGGCCGCTCGCTGCTTATCAAGCCGGTCCTCATTGACCTCGATAAGCTTCAACTCTCAGTGTCCGCGATCGACACCGCGTTCGACGGCAAGCGCAAGACCGGGAATGCAGACTGCGCATCGGAGGTCGTCGATACACACGGCTACGCTGCGTCGGACATACCCGTCGAGTTGAACGGGACGCAGACAGTCGAAGTGCCGATGAAGGATCCGCATTACCGCCTCGTGCTCAGCCTTCACCCCGAAGCGATTTGAGCGAAGCGAGAAAAGGAAAAGGGGGCCGCTGCCTCCCTTTTTTCGGATGTCTCGCCGTTTCTCCGACTTCCCCTTTGCGGACCATCGCAGCGGCGCCCTGAAAAAAAACCGGATTGGGGTTTATACTTACTCCGTTTCCTCCGTGCTCTCCATGCATGGATTCAAGCCCGCCCTGCGCGGGCTTTTCTTTTCCTGACAGCGTAGCCGCGCCGGTAACGCCCGGCGAGCCGCGCCGCTCGCACGCCGTAGCGGGACTTATCTTGGCAAAAAAAACCGGAAAGTCTTTAAGCCTCGACTAGTATTCCTTCATCCAACACCAGCCCGGGGGGCCGCTATGGGCGCGTTTCGTGTGGTTGTGGGTATGTGGATTGCCCCGGATCTCGCTGCCGTCAGGCGCGTATCCGCCGATTCGCCAATTGTCGACCATGGCAGCTTCGATGCAGCGGCAACGGTCAGGCATTGGACGAATTCAATCCGTGCGGAGAACGGATTCGAATCCGGTTCGCTAACGACACTGTCGATCTGGCGACTGCCCGCGCAAGGATAGATGGAACGCTGCTGGGACCTCCGGACTGCCGCGACTTCGCGCAAGCGGTCCTGACCGCGGCCGGCAGATCCAGGGGGCCCGTTATCAAGGTACGGGAACAGTGGTCGACGCTTCCCTCCCGGAAACTGCAACAAGCCACTGCAGCGCCGCCGGGTCTCTTGCTGTTCGCGCTTTACGGAACGTTCTACAGCACGATGATATGGCTGCAGCAATTTCAGATGAGACTGCGTATCAGGGCGGCCGAACCGATGAACTTCATGCTAGACGGCCCCGGCAAGGCAGACTTGCAGGGGACTCTTCCAAGGGAACTGTCAGATCTCTTCGAAGCGCACTTCGGTTTCGCCTATCGCCCAGACTGCCTGGTCGCGAGGCTGGCGCACTCGCGGCTGCCCGACTGGATGCAGTAATGGAGGACAGGCTCGACGGAGCGGAGCCAAAAAAGGCGGTTTTCGCGCTAAGCCGGCTGCGCTGCGGTTTCGATCTGCGCTTCGGTGACAAACCGCGAGGCGAAATTCTTCGACGTCCCTGAAATCATCAGCGTCTCGCGCGCGCGGGTCATTGCGACGTAGAACAGCCGCCGCTCTTCGGGTTCGGTTGACTTGGCGTCGGGGACGATGGTGTCTTCGGACCGCGCGATCCAGACGTGATCCCACTCAAGCCCCTTCGAACTGTGCATCGTCGTCAGGACCAGCGCGTCCGGTGCGGGCTCGTTGTTGTCCTGCCGCAGGAACAGCAACCGCTCGGCGAAGGTGCCGTTCAGTCGTGAGAGCACGTCATAGGTCGCCTGAATGGTGCGGATGCCGTTTTCCTTTTTCGTGTACTTGAGCAGCCACTCGTTCACGCCTGACAGCACCAACGAATAGAACTTCCGCTCGCAGAGCCCGCGCCACTCGGCCAGCCGCTTCATGAATTCGCGATAGTTCGTCGCTACCTCTTCCGGCATGCCGAGTTCAACCAGATCCGCCCGCGGCTTCTGCACAAGTTCCGCGCCCATGCTTGCGTGCAGCGCACGAAGATGGTCCGCATGCAGGCCCGAATGCGCCAGCACGGCATCAAGCCCCGTCGCCTTCACGCCTTCGATGATCTCCAGCAGATTGCAGAGCAACGCCCCTTCAGGACGATTGAGGACCGATGCGCCTGACGCGCGGTGATACTTGACGCCATAAGAGCGGCAGACGGCCTCGAGAGGGTCAAGGATACGGTTGGTGCGCGCGAGTACCGCGCAGGTTTTTCCATTGCGCAGTAGCGGCGCCAGCGCCTCGATGGCGGCTTCGGCTTCCATGTATTCGTCGGCATGGCGGGAAACCTCGACCCGGCCGCCGATGCCTTTCTCCGCCCGCAGCACCTTCGGGATGCGGTCGGGATTGTTGCGAATCACCCTGTCAGCCGCCGCGAGGATCTCGGCGCGGCAACGATAGTTGCTCCCGAGCACGACCGGTTTGGCCTCAAATTCCTTGATGAAAGACTCCATGCCCCGGTAGCCGAGTGCCTCGCGGAACGCGTAGATGCTTTGATCGTCATCGCCCACGACCGTCACGACAGAACCCGCTTTCGCGTGAAGTTCGATCCAGCGGTACTGCAGTGGGTCAGTGTCCTGGAACTCGTCGACGAGCAGGTATGTGAAGGGATACGGCAGGATCGCGCCGTTCTGCATGCCCTCGACCGCGAGCCGCAGCATGTCCTGAAAGTCGATCTTGCCGTTGCGGGCCAATGCTTCCTGATAGGCGTTGTACAACTGGCCGTCGGCGTTGTTGCTGTCGCAACGGCCGAAGTTTGTTTTGATCTTCTCGATCGTCGGGATAACGTCCTCGGCCTTCCCCTCAAGCCCAAGGTCCTGCATCACGCGAATGAGCAGGCCCAGCCTGTCGCCATCGCTCGCAATGTCTGGCGAGCGAGCGCCCGGCCGCTGAAGCTGCTTGTAGGCGAGTGAATGGAACGTGCCCGCAATCAGGCGCTTTTTCACCGCCTTGCCTGCCACCGTCAGAATCCGCTCGCGCAGCTCGACAGCCGCATCTTTCGAGAACGTCACCGCGCCCACGACCGCCGCGCCTTCCTGCAGGAGCAGCGCGGCCTTGGTGGCGATCGTCTTTGTCTTGCCCGCGCCAGGGCATGCAATCGCCACGCAGTTCTGGCGCAACTGGGCGACTTCCCGCTGCTGCGGATTGAGTTCGTCCAGCATGCTGCCTCCTTACAGGCCGCGGACCGTGGTCATCAGGCGCAGGTGCGTCATGTACCCGCGAACGCCGAGCGGATTCACCTTCTTCAGGAAGCGCACGGTTTCGTCATCGACGTCGGACTGATCGCGAATGCCGTTCCAGACCATGAAGTCAAAATGATCCATCGCACGATCGAACTTCATGATCGCGGTCAGCACCCGCATCGAGAAGCGCGAATACACCTCGACCTGCATGTCCAGCGCAGGCATCGGGATCGTCGGCTCGAACACGAACTCGCCTGCATTGCGAAGCTCGGCTTCCTTCTGCTCCCGGTAGCCGCCAGCCACGCGCACCGCCTCGTCGGCATACTCCTCGATCGACTTGATCTGCTTTTCGAAAAAGCTGTTCACAGCATTCTTGTCATCCGCGCCGAACGTTGAATCACCAAAACGCTGCATGTTCACGCTCATGCGGTTCAGGTACGGCCACCATTGCTCGAAGAGCGGCTTCAGGCGTGTGTGATTCAGGCGGACCTGTGCGGCCACCACGGCAGCACCAGAAA
>JAXDQB010000534.1:0-6846 GCA_034668065.1 Paraburkholderia sp. | reverse complement strand
CTGCGCAAGCACCGGTGCGAGCCCCCCATCGAGCGCACGCACGCATAGCAAGAGCGCGGCATCGGCGGCATTCGCGGCCCGCAGATGATCGCCGAAGTTCGCCGCGCGCCGCATTGCGGCAATCGAGCCCTCGAACGATGCGATCGATGTTGCCAGCATCGCCGAAGCAAGCAAAAGAACTACCGGCAGTGCTGCGCCCCGCTGCCTGCGAAGCTCCTTGCACGATGTGAGACGGGCTTGATGGCCAAATGACAGGCAAGTCCAATCGGCTTTCATCGAGCCCTTCCGTTGTTGCGCACCACAACGCGTCGCGAGACCGTCTGCCGCGCGCGAGCGTCGATACTCGCCACCGAAGTTCCATCGCAGCTTACATAGCGGTGCCCCGCGGCGACCCGTGCACCTCGCACGAGGACGCACAAATCGACCGCGACCACGTCGGACCAGCCGCCGGCTGCGACAGACTGCGCCTCCACCGGGGCAATCGCACCGTGCAACCAATAGCGAACGCTCAAACGCTCGATGCCTGCAACGACCGGTTGCTTGTTGCCTCCATTGCCGTGGCAATAAAGCTGGGAGGCGCCCGCATCGTCCAACTCGACAAAGAACCGGTTCACAATGACAACGCGCTCGCCAGCCTCGCCCACGCGCTGCCCCAAACAATCCGTTGCTTCTCTCGCCGCACTTGGCCACGTCGACACGCCATCGTCGACGTAACTGACGGTGACGATATCCGAACCGCCTGAAACAAACGGGCAAGCCGATCGATCGGCGCCGCTAACCGCAGGCCCAGGCCCGGACCCACACCCGAAAATGGCGGGCCCAATGCCGACATGGTCGAAACGGTCCGCATCGTTTTTGGATCGATCCGGCGGTACGAAACCCGCCATTTCGATTTGCTGACCGATCAAAAGCAACGCCGTCATTCCCGCGTCTCGCATCGACGCAGCGTCTGCCAAGAGCGACGAAGTCTCGCGCTGCGAGCGATAAAGCAATGCTGCAGCACCAACAACGAGAATGCCGAGCGCCGTTGCGATCAACAGCTCGATCAAGCTGTGCCCACGTCCGCTGCGGCTCCTGTCCGACTCGCGTCGAGTCCCCCATTCGCGCATCAATAGGCTCACCGAACGAACGGGATTGCCGCACAAGCCAACTCCGCCCTAGCGGATTCGCCTGGACAGCCGTTGCGAGCGGAAAGCGACGTCCAGCTCGCCGAGCGCGGCTCGGCCCACCGCACGACAGCGAGCGCGACGCCAGAAGAACGCTCGACGACCGCAATCTCCCCGTCCGGCAAAACGCTCGCCGCATAAGCCTGCCAGTGCCGCAGCGCAGGCGCGCCATAAAGGGAGCCTCGCATCGATTCGGCCACCGAGGTCGCGACCAAGAGCGCATGCTCGCGCTGAGCTGTCGATCGCTCGATGCGCACCGCAAGCAGTTGGCTCGCAACCGCGCCAGCCATCGTCACAGCAACGATCGACAGGGCGACGAGCAGCTCGAGCAACGAACCGCCTTTATGCAGGCGCAGCGTACCCCTTCTCATGAGCTTCTCCGGCACGCGCCTTCGAGCATGCGCGCCCGCCCGCCGGCCGCAATCGCAATGCAGCGGCTCGGATTGAATCCGCCCACAGGCGGAGCAACGCTCTTAGGTGCAACGTTGAAACTGCGAAAACCGCCGATCACCTGGCCGGCCGGCGGTGTGAAGCGGATTTCCGCGGCCGCGCCGAGAACGGCGACGGCATCCGCCCTTGGCTGTCTGCGCAGTACGGTTCTGCCCCCGCCCGCCTCCACCACGACAGCCCAGCCGCTTGCCCAATTAGCGGCACCGGCGTCGTGCCTGCCTCGCGCCTCAATGCAACGGCCATCGGCGTCAATACGGCACACAGTTACCGGCTCGCCCCGGCGAACCGCTTCGCTCCTCGCGTAGGCCAGACTGGCCAACAATGCCCGTGCGCCTGCGTCGACCCGGTCGCGCAAATGCCAGGTGACGAACGAGGGCGCCGCCATCGCTGCCAACAGCGCAACAAGCGCGACGACGACCACCATTTCGAAAAACGTAAAGCCGCGGCATCGCCGAGCACGCTTGCCGTACTCGATCAGCAGCCGTGAGTGACCCCGCATACCAACGCTCCCGTCGTGATTCGATGCGAGCAATTTAGCGGGCGAGCGACGTCATCGCCATCGTCCGTTCGGCCGAATGGCAGGCGAACGCGACCTGCGCAAGAATGCCGCGTCACTCTCAGCGAACGACGACAGGAAATGCGATGCAGGGATGCGCGAAATTAGTGCTTGCGAGGGGGCTTGCCAGGTGCGGCGCGGCGAAATTCCTCGATGACGTCCTCGAATTCGGACACATCCTCGAAGCGCCGGTAGACGGAAGCGAAACGTACATAGGCAATCGTATCGAGCTGCCGCAACTCGTCCATCACGAGTTCGCCGAGCCGCTCGCTACGCACCTCGCGCTCGCCGCTTCCAAGCAATTGATATTCAATGCGGGCCACCGCCGCGTCGATCGCCTCGGCAGCGACCGGGCGCTTTCTCAGCGCCAGTTGCATGCTCGCGGCGATCTTGCGGCGATCGAACTCGGTGCGGCTGCCATCCTTCTTGACGACCGCCGGCAAGTTCAGCTCGACCCGCTCGTACGTCGTGAAACGCTTGTCGCAGGCCGGGCAGCGACGCCGGCGCCGAATCGCCGCGCCGTCTTCGGAAACGCGCGAATCGACCACCTGCGTATCCTCGTGCCGGCAGAAGGGGCAGCGCATGACTACTCAGCGATAGACCGGAAAGCGCTGGGCCAGCTCCGCGACCTGCGCGCGCACGCGCTCGATCGTGGCTGCGTCTTCCGGGTGATCGAGCACGTCTGCGATCAGGTTGCCAACTTGCTCGACCTCTTTCACGCCGAAGCCGCGCGTTGTCATGGCCGGCGAGCCGAGCCTGATGCCGCTCGTCACGAACGGTTTTTCCGGGTCATTCGGAATGGCGTTCTTGTTTGCCGTCATATGGGCCGCACCGAGGGCTGCTTCGGCCGCCTTGCCGGTAATGTGCTTCGCGCGCAGATCGACCAGCATCACGTGGCTTTCCGTGCGCCCCGAGACGATGCGCAGGCCGCGCTTCACAAGCGTTTCGGCCAGCACGCGCGCGTTCTCGACCACTCGCTGCTGGTACTCTTTGAATTCAGGCGCGAGCGCTTCCTTAAACGCGACGGCCTTCGCCGCGATCACGTGCATGAGCGGACCGCCCTGAATTCCGGGGAAAATCGCCGAATTGATCGCCTTTTCGTATTCGCCCTTCATCAGAATGACGCCACCGCGCGGCCCGCGCAGGCTCTTGTGCGTCGTCGTGGTGACGAAATCGGCATGCGGAACGGGATTCGGGTAGACGCCTGCCGCGATCAGCCCGGCGTAGTGGGCCATGTCGACCATGAAATAGGCGCCGACAGACTTCGCGATCTTCGCCAGTCGTTCGAAATCGATTCGCAGCGAGAACGCCGAAGCGCCCGCGATGATGAGCTTGGGCTTGTGTTCCGCGGCAACCCTTTCGGCCGCCTCATAGTCAATGTCTTCGGCTTCATTCAGGCCGTAGCTGACGACATTGAACCACTTGCCCGACATATTGACGGGCGAGCCGTGTGTCAGATGCCCGCCGTGTGCGAGGCTCATGCCCATGATCGTGTCGCCCGGCTTGAGCATCGCGAAGAAGACGCCCTGATTCGCCTGCGAGCCCGAGTTCGGCTGCACATTCGCGGCCTCGGCGCCGAAAATCGCCTTCACGCGCTCAATGGCCAGCTGTTCCACCACGTCGACATACTCGCAACCGCCGTAGTAGCGCTTGCCGGGATAGCCCTCGGCGTACTTGTTGGTCAGCTGCGAGCCCTGGGCCGCCATGACGGCGGGGCTCGTGTAGTTCTCGGACGCGATCAGTTCAATGTGATCTTCCTGACGCCGGTTTTCCTGCTCGATCGCCTGCCAGACCTCAGGATCAATGGCGGCGATGGTGCTTTGGGCTCTGTCAAACATACGGATTCCGTTAAGGGTGTGCAGGTTGGCCGAATCGCGCGCGAAAGACTGCATAGCGGCTGTACGCTCGCGCTCGTTCTCGCGTACGCGAGCGGCGGCGCCGGCCATTCATGGCGAAAGTCCATGACGCGTGCAAAAGCGCGGGCAAAAGCGCGGGCGCAAGCAACCGCCGACGCGAACGACTGCGCGCGACGCTCGGCTGCCCAGGCGAACGGCAAAACGGCACCTTGCGCTTCACGGTGGGTCGGTCCACCTTGACCCAGAAAGGGTGTTATCGCCAGTCACGCAAGGGTGAGCGCGTTAGTGTATTGGAAGCGCAGTCAATAGGCAATTCGCCGCCGGTTCGCGAAATTCGCCAGGCAACCAGGCAGGCAACTGCCAGGCAGGCAACCGCCAGGCAACTCGGCCCGCAACTCGGCGCGACGTCGCTGCAACAGCGCCCCGCTGCGCGCGCCATTCCGTTGCCGGGCCGCCCGACAGCAATCCGAAAGCATTCGAAGCCTCCCGCATCGAAAAAGTTTCGCCGCGGTTATCATCTAGGGGTTTTCACTATGAGCTGGCTTTCTTGCCGCACCGCGGCAACGCCAGACTTCGCCCCGTTATAGTCAGGAGCAGCAATGATCGTTTTTGTTACGGGGGCGTCGGCCGGCTTCGGCGCCGCCATCGCCCGCGCCTTCGTCAAAGGCGGCCATCGCGTTGTCGCCACGGCCCGCCGTCTCGACCGCCTGGAAACGCTCGCCGCGGAACTCGGCCCGGCCCTCCTGCCAATTGAACTCGACGTGCGCGATCGCGCAGCCGTGGAAGCCCTGCCCGGCCGCCTGCCGGCCGACTTCGCGAACGTCGACGTGCTCGTCAACAATGCCGGCTTGGCGCTCGGGCTCGAGCCCGCGCACCGCGCCGACCTCGACGACTGGTACCGGATGATCGACACCAACTGCACGGGCCTCGTCACGATCACGCGCACGCTGCTGCCGGGCATGGTCGAGCGCAATCGAGGGCATGTCTTCAACGTCGGCTCGACCGCCGGCAGCTATCCGTATGCAGGCGGCAACGTCTACGGTGCAACGAAGGCGTTCGTGCGCCAGTTCAGCCTGAACCTGCGTGCGGACCTGGCCGGCACGGCGCTGCGCGTCACCGACGTGGAGCCCGGCCTATGCGGCGGCACCGAATTCTCGAACGTGCGCTTCAAGGGCGACGACGACAAAGCGGCCGGGGTCTACCGGGATGTCCAGGCGCTCACCGCCGAGGACATCGCCGATTCGATCTATTGGATTGCGACGCGTCCCGCGCATGTGAACATCAACACAATCGAGCTGATGCCCGTCGCTCAGTCGTTTGCAGGACTGTCGATCCATCGGGGCTGATTGAGACGCTGAGACGCAGATCAAGTAGCTCGCCAAAGTGGCTCACGAGGGGGGCGGTGGCAAAGCATGCAAAGGGTTCGACGTCCACCCAATGCGGCGCTTCGGTACGACAGCGCCCAGTGTCGCGCCGTTATGCGATGCTCGCGCCGGTTCCGGTAGAATGCGCGCATGAACATGCCCCCCGATTGCCCCAAGGCACAATCCGGCTCCGTCTGGCCGGTTCGCGTCTACTACGAAGATACCGATGCGGGCGGCATTGTGTTCTATGCGAATTATCTGAAATACTTCGAGCGCGCCCGCACCGAATTGCTGCGCGCCTGCGGCGTCGATCAGCGCCGTCTCGACGAAGAGGCGGGCCTTGTATTCGTGGTCCGGCGCACGGCGCTCGACTACACCGCTCCGGCGCGCCTCGACGACTTGCTGACACTTGCCAGCCGCATCGAGCGGCTCGGCGGCGCCAGCGTTGATTTTACGCAGGAAGCATGGCGCGGAAAGGAACTGCTGGTGAAAGGCTCCATCCGCGTCGCGTGTGTCGCCCGCGCAACGCTCAAGCCGGCCGCCCTTCCGGCGCAAGTCTTAGCCGCGTTGCGAGCTGCCCCGTCCGTTCCTTATACGAACGTGTCAACGGCAAATGCATAATTATCGTTAAGACTGTGTCAATGAACTTGTATTGTCCATCCGTGAACAAACCAAGGTCGGACACTCGCGCGCCAACGCTTTCAACTCCCCGACCACGGCACTCATTGCGCTTGCAGCGAAATGCGCCCGTCAGGACGCACCAGCAAAACATTTATGACCAACGCACAAGATCTATCGATTGTTTCACTCGTTTTGAATGCCAGCATTCTGGCGCAAGCGGTGATGGGGCTCCTGCTGCTGCTGTCGCTGATTTCGTGGACATTCATTTTCCGCAAGTGGTTCGCCATCCGACGCGCACGGGCGCAGACTGAAAAATTCGAACGCGACTTCTGGTCGGGCGGCAATTTGCAGGCGCTCTATCAGAGCGCGGCGAACAATCGCCATACGATCGGTGCGCTGGAGCGAATTTTCGAGTCGGGCATGCGCGAATTCCTGAAGGGCAAGGAGAAGCGGATCACTGACCCCGGTGCAATTCTCGACGGTGCACGCCGGGCGATGCGCGCGGCGTTTCAGCGCGAAATGGATGTGCTCGAGGCCAACCTTGCGTTTCTCGCGTCGGTCGGCTCGGTCAGTCCGTATATCGGACTTTTCGGTACCGTTTGGGGGATCATGAACGCGTTTCGCGGCCTGGCCAACGTTCAGCAAGCCACACTCGCGAACGTGGCACCCGGCATTGCAGAAGCGCTGACCGCGACGGCGATTGGCCTTTTCGCTGCGATTCCGGCTGTGGTTGCCTACAACCGTTACGCGCACGATATCGATCGCCTCGCGATCCGCTTCGAGACGTTTATCGAAGAGTTCTCGAACATCCTGCAGCGACAGGCGCATTAAGG
>JAXDQB010000533.1:0-6924 GCA_034668065.1 Paraburkholderia sp. | reverse complement strand
TCGATTTTCGCGAAGTCGTCGATGCCGATAACTTCGCTCTCGTCCGCTCCGCCCTTTTCAGGGCTTGGATATCAACTACACGCAACGATTTGACCGATTCCGGGCGCGACGCTGATCGTGCTGGACGGCTATACGCGACAGGCGGCGACAGCAAACGCTGCCGCCGCCAGATCGCCTGGCGGGGGCGCCCTGCGAACCGGGGCTCGACGCCCATCGAATTCACTTCACGCGCATGCCGGGCTTCGCGCCGGTGTGGGGTTCGAGGATGTAGAGCCCAGGCTCCGCCTTTTCGTCGGCCGCCGAGGCGGCGAGCACCATCCCTTCCGACACTCCGAACTTCATCTTACGCGGGGCGAGGTTGGCCACCATCACCGTCAGCTTGCCGACGAGTTCTTCGGGCCGGTATGCCGATTTGATGCCCGAAAAGACGTTGCGCGTTGTCTGCTCGCCGACATCGAGCGTGAGCTGCAGCAGCTTGTCCGAGCCTTCCACTGCCTTGCAATCGACGATGAGCGCGACGCGCAAATCGATTTTCGCGAAGTCGTCGATGCCGATAACTTCGCTCTCGTCCGCTCCGCCCTTTTCAGGGCTTGCGTGCTTTGCGCTCTTGCCGTTCGCAGCTGAGTGGCCTGCCCGGCCTGCCTGGCCTGCGTTTGCAGCGTCGCTCTGCTGCGCCGGTTTAGCGTCGGCAGGTTGCAGCGTCGCGCGATTGGCGGCTACGAGTGCCTCGATCTGCTTCGCGTCGACGCGCGTCATCAGATGCTTGTACGCATTGATGGGCTGCGCCGACGAGAGCGGCCGCTCGGCATCGGCCCACAGCAGCGGCGCGACGCCAAGAAATGCCTCTACATGTTCGGCCAGCACAGGCATGACGGGCTTGAGTGCGATCGACAGCAGACGGAACGCCTCGATGCTCACGCTCACCGTCTCATGCAACGCGACCGCGTTGGCCGGGTCCTTGGCCTGATCCCACGGCTTAGCCGTATCGACGTACGCGTTGACGGCATCGGCGAGCTCCATTGTCTGCCGCATGGCACGCCCGTACTCGCGCGCCTCGTAATGCGCGGCAATCTGCGGCAGCGCGGCGCGCAGCGTGCCGAGCAGGGGATGATGCATCGCGCTGTCCTGCACCAAACCGTCGAACCGCTTGATGAGGAAACCGGCTGCGCGGCTAGCGATGTTGACGTACTTGCCGACGATGTCGCTGTTCACGCGCGCCTGGAAATCCTCAAGGTTGAGGTCGATGTCTTCCATCGTCGCGTTGAGCTTCGCGGCGAAGTAGTAGCGCAGCCATTCAGGATTGAGGCCCGTTTCGACATAGCTGCGCGCGGTAATGAATGTGCCGCGCGATTTCGACATTTTTGCGCCGTCCACGGTGAGAAAACCGTGCGCGAAAACATTGGTTGGCGTGCGATGACCCGAGAACTCGAGCATCGCCGGCCAGAAGAGCGTGTGGAAGTAGAGGATGTCCTTGCCGATGAAGTGATACTGCTCAGTGTCGGACCCTTTGCGGATCCATGAGTCGAAGTCGAGCCCCAATCGCGCGGCGAGGTTTTTGAAACTTGCGTAATAGCCGACAGGCGCGTCAAGCCAGACGTAGAAGTACTTGCCGGAAGCGCCCGGAATCTCGAAGCCGAAATAGGGGGCATCGCGCGAAATGTCCCAGTCGGCGAGCTTCGCCTCACCGGTTTCGCCGAGCCATTCGCGCATCTTGTTTGTGGCTTCGGGCTGCGCGAGGCCCCCGACCCAGTTGCGCAGGAACGTCTCGCAGCGCGGGTCGGAGAGCCGGAAGAAGTAATGTGTCGACGTGCGGCGCACGGGTGTTGCGCCGGAGACCACCGAGTATGGGTTCACAAGTTCGGTGGGCTGATAGGTTGAGCCGCAGACTTCGCAACTGTCGCCGTACTGGTCCTTCGCGCCGCATTTCGGGCATTCGCCTTTGATGAAGCGGTCAGGAAGAAACATCTCCTTGACGGGGTCGTACGCCTGTTCGATTTCCCGCGCGTCAATGAGCCCTGCGTCCTTCAACGAGAGGTAAATCGATTCGGAAAGTGCGCGGTTTTCCTCGGTATCGGTCGAATAGTAGTTGTCGAACGAAACATGGAAGCTGTCGAAATCGCGTTTGTGCTCGCGCCAGACGCGCTCGATCAATGCCTTCGGCGTGATGCCTTCCTTCTCGGCGCTCAGCATGATGGGCGTACCATGGGCGTCGTCAGCGCAAACGTAGTAGATTTCATGCCCCTGCATTCGCAGTGCGCGCACCCAGATGTCGGTCTGCGTGTACTCCACCAGGTGCCCAAGGTGGATCTGTCCGTTCGCGTAAGGCAAAGCGGACGTGACGAGAATCCGGCGGAGGGGCGCATTGCGCGGCACGTCGGCGCTGGCGGTGGAAGCGGTGGCGGGTGATGTCATCGGCGTTTCGAGGAGGAACAGCGAGGGAAAAGGGGGAAGGGCTGATTTTAGCAGGGGCGGCTCGGCATATCGCAGCCCCCCGCCATGCCCTGCGCCAAGCGAAGCAAAAGCGCGGCCCTGCCGAGCACTGGGCGGCGGTGCGGCAGTGGCAAACGGTTGCTGGGCTTAGGCCGCCGTGCGGCCGGCAGGCGAGTGCGCAAGCAACGAGGCAAAAAGCGGGAACGCGCAGGGCGAAAAAAAACCGGGGCAATTGCCCCGGAGCAACAACGACAAGAGGAGAATGGTGACGCGGCGGCTGACGCCAGCCACGTACCACTTGTAGAGACCGCGCCTCTTGGGGCAAGTTCGAAATTTTTTCGATTTTGTTTACCGATAATTTCCGCAGGGCTTCTCAATCGTCGCTTGGCGCGCCTTCCCCGATGGTCGCTCGCTCATAGGTGGCATGGGTGGCACGGGCAGCCGGGCCGGGGCCGCCGGCGAGTCTTTACAGGCCTTAAGCCGTGCTGCGCGCAGTGTCTTCCGACGAGGGCCGCGCAACCCACTACAATACCGCGTGTGCAACCTGATGCGGCCCCGCGATTTCGCCAGGGCGCCGGTGTTCGGCACCGGTTTTTTAGCGGTGGCAAGCTACACTTTCTTTCAATTTTCCGCCTCACGGCGGGCGGGCGCCGGCCGCCGGGCCGCCGCAAGCCGTTTCCCTTCGGAGTTCCTCAATGAGTATTGATCGGGCCTTGGTCGACGCCGCGCTCGCGGCCGTCATGGACCCCAACACGGGCCGCCCCTTCGCGTCAGCCAAAGGCGTCAAGAACGTCGCCGTGGACGGCACGACGGTCCGCGCCGATGTCGTGCTCGGCTATCCCGCGAAAAGCCAGTTCGACGTCTTGCGCGCACTGGTCGAGGGTGCACTGCTGAAGGTGCCCGGCGTGGAGCGTGCGGAAGTTGCGATGTCGCAATCGATCGTCGCCCATACGGTGCAGCGCGGCGTCAAGCTCTTGCCCAACGTGAAAAACATCATAGCGGTGGCCTCGGGCAAGGGCGGCGTCGGCAAGAGCACGACGGCCGTGAACCTCGCACTCGCGCTTGCGAGCGAAGGCGCCTCGGTCGGCGTGCTCGACGCCGACATCTACGGGCCGTCGATCCCGACGATGCTCGGCATCCACGGCCGCCCCGAGTCGCCCGACGACAAGTCGATGAACCCGCTTACCGGCCACGGCCTGCAGGCGAGCTCGATCGGCTTTCTCATCGATCAGGACAATCCCATGATCTGGCGCGGGCCGATGGTGACTTCGGCGCTCGAGCAGTTGCTGCGGCAGACGAACTGGCACGATCTCGATTATCTGATCGTCGACATGCCGCCGGGCACCGGCGACATTCAGCTTACGCTCGCGCAGCGCGTGCCGGTGACAGGCGCCGTCATCGTCACGACGCCGCAGGACATCGCCCTGATCGACGCCAGAAAAGGCCTCAAGATGTTCGAAAAGGTGGGCGTGCCGATTCTCGGCATCGTCGAGAACATGAGCATCCACATCTGCTCGAAGTGCGGCCATGCCGAGCACATCTTCGGTGCGGGCGGCGCCGAGGTGATGGCGCGAGACTACAACATCGAGCTGCTCGGCAGCCTGCCGCTCGACATGGCGATTCGCGAGCAGGCCGACAGCGGGCGGCCAACCGTCGTGGCCGACCCCAACGGGCAGGTCACCGAGATGTACCGGGCAATCGCGCGCAAAGTGGCGATTCATGTTGCCGAACGCGCGCGGGATATGACCTCCAAGTTCCCGAACATCGTCGTGCAGAATACGTGAGCAGCCCGGTATGCGAGGACGCGGCGAGCGTCCCCCGGCCTCGCCCCGATTGTGTCGTCCGCCCAGTTGGTCAGGTTGGCGCGGTTGGGGCGGATATGACTCGCGCTTCGCGCGTCGCGGTATCATGTCGTCTTCGCTTGAGTCCGGTATTTCGGCGCCCCCATGACATTGGGGACGCACGCGGCCGGCATGAGGATCGCATGAGAGAACGAACCGGCGGGCGGTGCGCGCATGCTTTGAGCGTCCTCGCTTGCATTAGCTTGCTAGGCTTGACAGCCGCGGCGCTTGGCGGTTGCACCGCCTTCCTCGGCCCCCACGAAAAGCGCGCGAGCGCGCAACTGCTCCCGACCGTCGGCAATACGGCGCGCGGCTCCGTGGCGTTCATCGAACGCTCGGACGGCGTTCAGGTGACGTACAACCTCGTCGGCCTGCCGCCCAGCAGCGATCATGCGCTTCAGGTACACGAGCGCGGCGACTGCAACGCGGGCGACGGATCGAGTGCCGGCGACGTCTTCGCCCCGACGGCCTCGCGGCTGCGGGCGGGTGTGCGGGTGGAGGGCGATCTCGGCAACATTCATGCGGATGAGACGGGTGTGGCCACAGGCTTCATCGTCGCCCCGGAACTGGCGCTTGACGGCGTGCGCTCGGTGTTCGGGCGCTCGGTGCTGATTCACCGCGAGCCGAGCGATCCCGAGTTTCCCGATCACAGCGTCGGCAAGGCGCTTGCGTGCGGAGCCATCCGCTAGCGGGCAGAGCAGGGCAGTGAGGCAGTGAACACTAACGTCACCTTATGACCATAAAATCCGACAAATGGATTCGGCGCATGGCCGCCCAGCACAACATGATCGAGCCGTTCGTGGGCGATCAGGTGCGCACGGCCGAAGACGGCCGCAAGATCGTGAGCTTCGGCACCTCGAGCTACGGGTACGACATACGCTGCGCCGACGAATTCAAGATTTTCACGAATATCAATTCGACGATCGTCGATCCGAAGAACTTCGACGAGAAATCGTTCGTCGACTTCAAGGGCGACGTCTGCATCATCCCGCCAAACTCGTTCGCGCTCGCGCGGACGGTGGAGTACTTTCGCATTCCGCGCAACGTGCTGACGGTGTGCCTCGGCAAATCGACTTACGCGCGCTGCGGGATCATCGTCAACGTCACGCCGTTCGAGCCGGAGTGGGAAGGCTTTGTTACGCTCGAGTTCTCGAACACGACACCGCTGCCGGCGAAGATCTACGCCAACGAAGGCGTGGCGCAAGTGCTCTTCTTCGAGAGCGACGAGGTTTGCGATGTCTCGTACGCGGATCGCGGCGGCAAGTACCAGGGGCAGCACGGCGTCACGCTGCCGAAGACCTGACGGACCTGACGGACCTAAGGGCCGTTTAGATAGCTGAGCCATAGCGCCAAGAGACTGGCAAGTTTTTCGAGCGACCGCTGGGCACGGAACCGAACCCGGGCCAGCGGTCCTTGTTTTTGGAGATTCGTGCATGAAGTTCCGTTTCCCCGTCGTCATCATCGATGAAGACTTTCGCTCCGAAAACATTTCCGGTTCCGGCATCCGGGCGCTCGCCGAGGCGATCGAGGGGGAGGGTGTCGAGGTGCTGGGCCTCACGAGCTACGGCGACCTCACGTCGTTTGCGCAGCAGTCGAGCCGTGCGTCGTGCTTTATTTTGTCGCTCGACGATGACGAACTCATGCTGGGAGAGACGGGCTCCGACGGCGAATTGCCCGAACTGGCGACGGCAATCATCGAGCTGCGCGCGTTCGTGACCGAGGTGCGCCGCCGAAATGCGGACATCCCGATCTTCCTCTATGGCGAAACGCGCACCTCGCGCCATCTTCCGAACGACATCCTGCGTGAACTGCACGGCTTCATCCACATGTTCGAGGACACGCCGGAGTTCGTGGCGCGTCATATCGTGCGAGAGGCGAAGGTGTATCTCGATTCGCTTTCTCCGCCGTTCTTCAAGGAGCTTGTGAAGTACGCGGATGAAGGCTCGTACTCGTGGCATTGCCCCGGGCATTCGGGCGGCGTCGCGTTCCTGAAGAGCCCCCTCGGCCAAATGTTCCACCAGTTCTTCGGCGAGAACATGTTGCGTGCCGACGTTTGCAATGCCGTCGACGAACTCGGGCAACTGCTCGATCACATCGGCCCCGTGGCGGCGTCCGAGCGCAACGCCGCGCGCATTTTCAGCGCGGATCACCTGTTTTTCGTGACGAACGGCACATCGACTTCGAACAAGATCGTCTGGCACGCGACAGTCGCGCCGGGCGACATCGTCGTGGTCGACCGCAACTGTCACAAGTCGATTTTGCACGCGATCATGATGACAGGCGCGATTCCCGTGTTCCTTACGCCGACGCGCAACAACTTCGGCATCATCGGCCCAATTCCGCTCGATGAGTTTAAGCCCGAGAATATCCGCAAAAAGATCGAGGCCAATCCGTTCGCGCGCGAGGCGCTCGAGCAAAACCCGCAGTTGAAACCGCGCATTTTGACGATTACGCAAAGCACCTATGACGGCGTGATCTACAACGTCGAGATGATCAAGGAGTTGCTCGGCGATTTCCTCGATACTTTGCATTTCGACGAGGCTTGGCTCCCGCACGCCGAGTTCCATTCGTTCTATCAGGACATGCATGCGATCGGCGCGGGACGGCCCCGCACCAGGGCGCTCGTGTTCGCGACGCATTCGACGCACAAGCT
>JAXDQB010000532.1:0-4445 GCA_034668065.1 Paraburkholderia sp. | reverse complement strand
GTGGTGCTTATCGGTGGCGACCCAGGCATCGGCAAGTCGACGCTGCTACTGCAGTCGCTCGCGTCGCTCGCCGAGGATCGAAGTGCGCTCTATATCAGCGGGGAGGAATCGGCTGCGCAGATTGGTTTGCGCGCGCAGCGGCTCGCTTTGCTCGAGCCGGGCTCGAAGGCGGCAGAGCTTAAGCTGCTCGCCGAGATCCAGCTCGAAAAAATCCAGGCCGCCATCGATGCCGAGCGGCCCGATGTCGCCGTTGTCGACTCGATCCAGACGATCTACTCCGATATGCTGAGCTCGGCGCCGGGATCGGTCTCGCAAGTGCGCGAGTGTGCAGCGCAGTTGACACGGATCGCTAAGCAGTCGGGAACGACCGTCGTCATGGTTGGGCACGTGACGAAAGAGGGCAGCCTCGCCGGCCCGCGCGTGCTCGAGCATATTGTCGACACGGTGCTCTATTTCGAAGGCGATACGCACTCGTCGTTCCGGCTCGTGCGCGCATTCAAGAACCGGTTCGGGGCAGTGAACGAGCTCGGCGTGTTCGCGATGACCGAGCGCGGCTTGCGCGGGGTCGCCAATCCTTCGGCGCTTTTTCTTTCCCAGCACGAGCAGGTCGTGCCCGGTTCCTGCGTGCTCGTCACCCAAGAGGGTTCGCGGCCGCTCCTTGTGGAGATTCAGGCCCTCGTCGATACGGCGCATGTGCCGAATCCGCGGCGTCTTGCAGTCGGGCTCGAGCAGAACCGCCTTGCGATGCTGCTCGCGGTGCTGCACCGGCATGCCGGCATCGCCTGTTTCGATCAGGACGTGTTCCTGAACGCCGTCGGCGGCGTGAAGATCGCCGAGCCGGCTGCTGATTTGGCCGTGCTCCTCGCGATCCATTCGTCGATGCGCAACAAGGCGTTGCCCAAAGGGCTGACCGTATTCGGCGAAGTAGGCCTTGCCGGTGAAATCAGGCCTTCGCCGCGAGGTCAGGAACGCCTCAAGGAAGCGGCGAAGCTCGGCTTCACCGCCGCGCTGATTCCGAAGGCCAATGCGCCGAAGCAGCCCATCGACGGCTTGCAGGTGCTCGCCGTTGAGCGCATTGACGAGGCGATCGGCCGCGTCAAAGAGCTCGAATAGCGCTCGAGGGTGAGCGGCGCGCGGCGCGCGGCGCTCATAACGTTGCGTCACCCCGGAAAAGCAGGTGGCGGCGCGCTTCTTCGGCGCTCAGGATGGGCGACACGCAGCAATCGAGCGGTTCCAGCAGGTCGAGCCAGGCGGCGAGCGGTTGTGTCGCAATTCGCGCGGCTAGCTCGCGGGTGAGCGCGGCCGCGTCAGGGCCGCCAATTGCCTGCCCAAGGCTCCAGTGACGGCTCGTCCAGTCCTCGCGGCCGAGCGCCCGGCACAGCCTTTCCCAGAACTTCAGCTCGAGGGCGCCGACGGCAAGCCAGCGTCTATCGGCCGTACGGTAGACGTTGTAGCAAGGCACGCCGCCGCCAAGCAACCTCGCGCTGCCATTGCGACCGTCTGTTGCCGCGCACGGGCCGTCGGCGTTATTCGCATTTTCAAGCGCGGCCTGTGCCACGATGTTGTTGTCGCGGATCGCATGGGTCATCGAGACGTCGAGAAACGCGCCGTCTCCACCGCGCGCGACATGCCAGAGCGCCGCGAGTATTTGCGTGACGGCCGTCGCTGCGCCACCTAGCACATCGGCGATCTGGATATTCGGGATGACCGGCGTGCCGTCGTCGGCCCGGATCTCGTCGAGCACGCCCGCGTAGCCAAGGTAGTTGAGGTCGTGTCCGGGCCGGTGCGCGAAAGGACCGTGCGCGCCGTAGCCGGTAATCGAGCAGTAGACGAGCTTTGGATTGATTGCAGCGAGGCTTGCATAGTCGAGCCCGAGACGCGCCATCACGCCCGGGCGAAAGCTTTCGACGAGCACGTGCGATTCGCGCACGAGCGCGCGCAGCACCGTGCAGCCGGTCTCCGTTTTCAGATCGAGCCGTGTTTCACGCTTGCCGCGATTGACGATCCGATAGAACGCGCTCGGCCGGCCCGCGGCGCGATCGGCGGCGCTTTGCATGATCGAGCGCGCGCCGTCGCCGGCACCGGGCTCTTCAATCTTCAGCACATCGGCGCCCAGTTCGGCCAATCGCAGTGTGGCGAGCGGGCCGGGCAGCAAGCGCGTGAGGTCGAGTACGCGAAGACCTTGCAGCGGAGCATGCGACATCAACAAACCCTCCTTCTGCGGACAGAAGGGAAAGTCTAGCCGATCTGCTCAAGTTCCTCCTGCGCGTCGAGCCAGTCGGCTTCGAGCGCTTCGAGGCGCACGCGAACGTCCGCCTGCTGTCTGATAGCCTCGGTCAGCTTGGGTTTCATCGCAGGCGCGTAGCTCGCAGTATCGGCGACGAACGCGTCGAGCGTCGCCTTTTCCGCATTCAATTTTTCCATCTCCTTTTCGATCTTGGCAATCCGGGTCTGCAGCGGCTTTCGTAGATGTGCGAGTTTCTGACGGGTTTCGGCTTCCTCGCGCCGCTGGTCTTTGCGGTTCGATATCGCCTGGCCGGTGCCGGCCCCTGCGCTCGGCGCGCTGGCCGCCTTGGCATCCGCTCGTGCTTGCGCCGCGTGCTGCAGCAGCCAGTCGCGGTAGTCGTCGAGATCGCCGTCGAACGGCTGCAGACGATGGTTTGCCACAAGCATGAACTGATCGGTGCTCGCGCGCAGCAAGTGCCGGTCGTGTGAGACGAGGATCAGCGTGCCCTCGAACTGTGCGAGCGCCATCGTCAGTGCGTGGCGCGTTTCGAGGTCGAGGTGGTTCGTCGGCTCGTCCAGCAGCAGCAGATTGGGCTTCTGCCAGATGATAAGCGCCAGCGCGAGCCGTGCTTTTTCGCCGCCCGAGAACAGCGCGATCGGTGCGCTCGCCATATCGCCCGAGAAATTGAAGCCGCCGAGATAGTCGCGCAACTCCTGCTCGCGGGCGTCGGGGGCGATGCGCGCCAGATGCGCAAGCGGTGAGTCGTCAGGCCGCAGCGTCTCGAGCTGATGCTGGGCGAAGTAGCCGATCGCGAGCCCGCGGCCTTGGCGCATCGATCCCGCGATCGGAGCGAGCGTACCGGCAAGCGTTTTGACGAGCGTCGATTTACCTTGCCCGTTCGCGCCGAGCAAGCCAATGCGCTGACCGTTCTGGACCGACAGGGAGACACCGTCGAGGATGGGAATTTCGACGCCCTCGCCGTCAACATCGCCGGTGCGGTAACCGCAACGCACGTCCTCCATGACGAGCATCGGATTGGGGGCGGCATCAGGTGCGCGGAACTCGAACGTGAAAGGCGAAGCCGCGTGCGCGGGCGCGATCAGCTCCATTTTCTCGAGCGCCTTCATCCGGCTTTGTGCCTGACGCGCCTTGGTCGCTTGGGCCTTGAAGCGATCGATGAAGCTTTGCAGATGCGCGACGGTCTTTTGCTGTTTCTCGTATGCGCTTTGCTGCAGCGCGAGCTGCTGGGCGCGCAATATTTCAAACTGGGAGTAGTTGCCGCCGTAACGCTTGATTTGTCGATGCTCGAGGTGCAGCGTAACGTTGCAGATCGAATCGAGGAACTCGCGATCGTGCGAGATCACGATGAGCGTGCCTGCGTAGCGGTGCAACCAGTCTTCGAGCCAGACGATGGCGTCGAGGTCGAGGTGGTTCGTGGGTTCGTCGAGCAGCAGGAGGTCGGAGCGGCACATAAGCGCCTGCGCGAGGTTAAGCCGCATGCGCCAGCCGCCGGAAAAGCTCGCGACGCGCTCGCGCGTTTGCGCGAGCGTGAAGCCGAGCCCGAGCAGCAGCGCTTCGGCACGCGCGGGCGCCGTGTACCCGTCGGCATCGGCAAACGCCGCGTGCTCGTGGGCCAGCGTCTCGCCATCGTGCGCAGCCTCGGCCGCAGCCATCCGCGCTTCGATATCGCGCAGCGCGGCGTCGCCGTCGAGCGTGTACTCGAGCGCGGTCCTCTCGGCGGCCGGTGTCTCCTGCGCAACATGGGCGACGCGCCAGGAAGGCGGCAGCGAGAAATCGCCGGCGTCGGCATGCAGCTCGCCGCGCAAGACGGCGAAGAGGGTCGATTTGCCGGCGCCATTCGCACCGACGAGCCCGGCTTTCTCGCCAGGGTTGAGCGCAAACGTTGTGGCGTCGAAAAGCGGCTTGACGCCGCGCGCGAGACTGAACTGGTTGAAACGGATCACGAGGGGCTTGGGCTGCGCAAAAAGCGCTATTTTAGACGGCGCGGACGGGAAGGGCGCGGCGCGGCTCAAATTGGAGGGTGCTAAGCGGGTGCCAAGCGGGTGCCAGGGCGTCTCTCGCCCTGTCCCTGTTTCGCATAGACTGCGAGTTTTTGGGAGGAGAGCTCGATGACTTCGCTCTACACTTTTTCGGCATGCACGCTCGGCGGGGAGACGGTCGGTCTCGACCGCTACCGTGGCAAGGTCCTGTTGATCGT
>JAXDQB010000531.1:0-3141 GCA_034668065.1 Paraburkholderia sp. | reverse complement strand
GCCGCGCCCTCCCGCGGCGAGATTGCCACGCACTTCGTTGCCTTGGGGGATACGCGCCAGCGAATAGGGCACCGGCTCGCCACCGATCAGCAGGATGCGTTTGTCGCCGCCCCTGATTTCGGGGATGAACTTTTGGGCCATGATCGAGCGTGCGCCGTCGTGGCTCAGCATCTCGATGATGGCCCCGAGGTTCATGCCGTCGCGCGTCACGCGAAAGACGCCCATGCCGCCCATGCCGTCGAGCGGCTTGAGGATCACGTCGCCATGCTCTGCGTGAAATGCCCTCAGCCGCGCCGCGTCGCGCGTGACGAGCGTCGGTGCGACGAACTGCGGGAATTCGCCGATCGCAAGCTTTTCCGAGTGGTCACGAATCGTCTGAGGCTTGTTGAAGATGCGCGCGCCGGCGCGTTGTGCAAGCTCCAACAGCCATGTCGAGGTGACGTATTCCATGTCGAACGGCGGATCCTTACGCATCAACACCGCGCCGAACGTGGTGAGCGACCGGTATTCATGCGGACCGCATTCGTGCCATGGGTGGCGATGGCGATCGCTTTCGTCACCGATGAGGTTCACGCGCCGCACGGTGGCCTCGACCTCGCCCGCGGTCCATGCGAGATGCTGCGGCTCGCAGGCGAAAACCGCATGCCCTCGCCGCGCCGCCTCGGCCATCATGGCGTATGTTGAATCCTTGTAGATCTTGAAATGCGTGAGCGGATCGGCGATGAAGAGGATGTCCATGGAATTCCTGATGCCCTGATGCGAAATTTGTCTCTTGTAGGATGCCGAACACAGGCCAGCACTGCCGTGGCGCGGCACGCACATTCTTGGCGGCGCGCCAAATTCACCGCGGCGGCGCTCAAACCTGGATGGCCTCCGGGTCAGTTCTTTCGAGCTCGACTGAAGCCGCAAGCAAACCGAGCCTCGCCACGACGCCGTACATATAAAACCGGTTCGGCGGTGCGGCACCCGGCTTCGCATGTGCATCGGGCAGCGCCGTATGCTCGAAGCCAAGCGGCACGAAGTGCATGCCCGGCGCGTTCAGGTTCTCATCACGCTCGCGGCTGCCGTGCACTCGGTAGAAGCCGCCCACGACGTAGCGATCGATCATGTAGACGACGGGTTCGGCCACTTCATCGCCAATACGCTCGAATGTATAGACGCCTTCCTGCACCATGACGTCGCGTACTTGCAAGCCGCCCTTCGTCGCCGCCATGCGCGCGCGCTCGCCCTTAGTGAGGCTTGCCACCTCCGACGCGTCATGCACGGTCATGACGCCACGGCCGTCCGTACCCGCGTCGGATTTAATGACGACATAGGGCTTTTCGCTGATGCCGTACTCGCGATATTTGCGCGCGATTTTCTTGATGAGCGCGTCAATCGCATCGGCGAGCGCCTCTTCGCCCGTGCGCGCTTCGAAATCGACGCCCTCGACGTGCGCAAAATACGGATTCACCATCCATGGATCGATCTCGACGAGCTTGGCGAACTTCTTCGCGACATCGTCGTAGCAAGCGAAGTGCGTCGATTTGCGGCGCACCGCCCAGCCGGCATGCAGCGGAGGCAGCAGGTACTGCTCGTGCAGGTTCTCGAGAACGGGCGGCACGCCGGACGAGAGGTCGTTGTTGAGCAGGATCGAGCACGGATCGAAATTCTTCAGGCCAAGGCGGCGCGGCGTGCGCTCGAGCGGCTCGAGGACGATTTTCTGGCCGTCGGCGAGCGAGATCGTGACGGGGCCGGCGATATTCTCATCGAGCGTGCCGAACCGCGCGTTCAAACCCGCCTGGCGCATGATCGTCGCCAGCCGTGCGACGTTTTCAAGATAGAACGCGTTGCGTGTTTCGTGCTCCGGAATGATCAGAAGATTCTTTGCATCCGGGCAAATTTTCTCGATCGATGCCATGGCCGCCTGGACAGCGAGCGGCAGCACCTCGTTGGGCAGGTTGTTGAAAGCGCCCGGAAAGAGGTTCGTATCGACGGGCGCGAGCTTGAAGCCCGCGTTGCGCAAGTCGACGGAACAGTAGAACGGCGGCGTGTGTTCCTGCCACTCGAGTCGGAACCAGCGCTCGATCGCCGGCGTAGCATCGAGGATCTTCCGCTCGAGATCGAGCAGCGGACCGTTTAACGCCGTTACTAGGTGCGGAACCATTGAGCACTCGCAGACAGGGAAGAAAAAGATTGTAGAGCATGTGGAGCAATTGCCCTGCCGATCTGGGGATGGTTTGCGCGTTCGCAAGCCCTGAACCGAGAGGCAATTCCTATTGCGGCGATAGCGGGCAGACTCGGCGGCCCGTAGTGATGCGCGCACGGTTGCGCCATTATCCTTAATTCAGACCGACCAAGACAAAAAAGCCCGCCTGAAAGGCGGGCCAAATCGCTGTGCTAAATGCTAGCGGTACGGGTGAGGACCTGTGCCTTACTCGACGTGCTCGCCGTGCAGCACGACGTCGAGACCTTCCCTCTCTTGGTCTTCGGCCACACGCAGGCCGATCACCATGTCGATGACCTTCAGCAGGATGTAGCTCACCACACCGCTATAGACGAGCGTCGTCAGCACGCCCTTCGCTTGCAGGATGAGGCTGCCGTCCGCCCCGCCGATGTCTTTCACGGCGAAGACGCCGGTCAGGAGCGCGCCGATGATCCCGCCGATGCCGTGCACGCCGAAGCAGTCGAGCGAGTCGTCATAGCCGAGCTTCGTTTTGAGCCAGGTGGCCGACCAGAAACAGATTACGCCTGCGGCGATGCCGATCACGAACGAGCCGCCAACACCGACGTAGCCCGAAGCCGGCGTGATGGCCACGAGACCGGCGACGGCGCCCGAAGCGATGCCGAGCGCGGAAGGCTTGCCCTTCGTGGCCCATTCGGCAAACATCCAGGCGAGCGCCGCGCATGCCGTCGCGACTTGCGTCGTCAGCATCGCGAAGCCGGCACGGCCGTCGGCCGCCACGGCGGAGCCGGCGTTGAAGCCGAACCAGCCCACCCACAGCATGGCCGCGCCCATCAGCGTCAGCACGAGGTTGTGCGGCGCCATCGATTCGCGGCCGTAGCCGACGCGCTTGCCGAGCACCAGGGCGCAAACGAGGCCCGCGACACCGGCGTTAATATGAACGACAGTACCGCCCGCGAAGTCGAGAATGCCCGCAG
>JAXDQB010000530.1:0-4201 GCA_034668065.1 Paraburkholderia sp. | reverse complement strand
CCACTTGCTGCAAATAGACGTCCAACTATCCCGCCCTTCCCGCCACGACAGCCGACGCATCGAGCCGCTCGCTCGCAACGTTGTCTACAGCGGCTGGATGCGCGACCCCTCTCTTGATCGCGTGTATTCGTCCCTGCACGACGACGATCTCTTGGTGGATCCGCTGGCACAGACGGTCATCGGCGAATTCAGCTATGCGTGCGTCAGTCATGCCGGTGCGACGATAGCCACCGATCACTACGCCACCCAGCCGATCTACTATCACCGTGGTCTGGGCGGGCTATGGATCGCAAGCAACGACCTTCGGCTCATCCTCGCGTCGTCGCAGGTTCCGGTGCAGATCGATCGAACGGCATGCAGCCGGTATCTCTCGCGCACCGTCCTGGTCGACGAGAACGAACTCACCGACGGTGCGACGTTCTTCACGGCGATCGCCAAGCTCGAGCCAAACAGCATGCTCACGATTGCCCCGGACGGGATGACGCACCGAACCGTTCGTCGGCCTCAGCCGGCCTGCCCGCCACCGGCTGGCGCGCTGCGGCTCGCCGCCGGGCGCCAGGAATGTGTCGAGGCGTTCAGGGACGTGTTCGGCCGCTGCGTGCGCGATCGCATGGCGGCGGGCGCAGGCGGGGTCATGCTGAGCGGCGGCATCGATTCGAGCGCGGTGCTCGGTGCATGCCTTTCGTCCGGCGCTACTGCGCCGTTTTGCGTCAGCGTTGCTTTCAAGGACCCCGAGCTGGTCATGAGCCACGACGAGAAGCTGCTGGCCGCGCTCTACGGCACATGCAGCATCCCGCATGAGATTCTCTACGCCGACAAGATTCTTCGCCTGCCCACGCTCGACGACACCGTCGCCTATGTCGACGGCCCCGACTCCGCGGCCAACCCCCTCGTCAAGGAAGCCTGCGCCGCTGCGCTGCAACGGCGCGGCGTCTCGCTCGTGATGACCGGCGAAGGCGGCGGCGCGGTGCTCGGCGAAGCGATGCACGAGCACATTGTCGACGCCATTCGCCAGAGCGACGGAATGGCCGGCGTTCACCGCTATCTCACCCGCAACCTCGGCATGCGCTGCGGTTCGGCACCGTATCTGCGCAAAGTGCTGGAATCCCTGATTCCGTCCCTCGGACATCGCGCGCTGCTTCGCGCGTCGCGCAAGGAAGATGGTCTGCCGATACCCGCGTTCCTGAGACCCGCCGTCGCCCGGGCCGCCCAAGACCGCCACGAGAGCAAGCTCCGCCGTCAAGCGCCGCGCTTCACCCATGTCGTTCACCGATACATGCACGGCATACTGTTTCCGCGCGCTTCCTACTTCGACGCGCTGAATGTCCAGTGCGTGAGCTCACACCCCTTCCTCGATCCGAGAATGATTGCGTTCGCGCTAACGTGTCCGCCCCACGTACACCACGACTATTTCAATCTCGACCGCACGAACCCCTATAGAAGCGCCAAGATGCTGGCCCGCCTCGCCTACCGCCGCGAGCTGCCACCGGCCGTGCTGCAAAAAACCGAGAAAACCAGCTACGCGTTGATGGCGCGCCGCATCTTTCACAACAGCGCAAGCGCGCTTTACGCACTCGCCGAGCGTCCGATGGTGTTGCAAGAATGGGGACTCGTCGATCAAACGGCATTCCGACGCCAACTGATGGCATACATCGTCGCCATGGAGGACCCTAACGCCAACCCCGGTATCCACTACCACTTCATTCGCGGGGTCTGCGACCTCGAGACCTGGCTGCGCCGGTTTTCCGGCCCGCGCGCGCAAATCGACGCGCACTTGAAGTTGCGGCCACTGCGCCGTCTCGCCTGAGGCGGGAGCTCTATCGTTAATCTCCGAATTCGTCTTCGAATCGCTCACCACTGCCGAATGTGCCGCGCTCAGCGTCCGCTTCATCGCCACGCTCGTCGGCCACGCCCGCATGACTCACCGCACCCGGTTTCAAACCGCGAAAGCGTTGAAGAGCGAAGTCTTCCTCGGCGGCGGACGCACCCTGCGCCTGCAACGTGCACTCAAGCAGCTTTGCCTCGATCCTGCCGAACACTGCGTCCGGCGAGAATTCGGTTTGCGCATACCGCCGCGCTGCGGCTCCGAGCGCGGCGCGACGCGGTGCGTCGTCAGCGAGCGCCGCGATCGCCGCTGCAAGTGCATCGGCATCGTCGGGCTCGACCGCCACCCCGCGCGATGCGACGGCGTCATAGAGCGCCGTACCCGCATGCGCCATCGCGACGATGGCGCGCCCGCTCGCCATCATGCCGGTCAGCTTGGACGGCATCACCAGATCTGCCGCGTCGGCGTGCTGCGGCAGCGCGTGAATGTCGGCGAGGTTCAACAGTTCGTTCAGGCGCTCAACCGGCTGCAGCCCAATACTCCTGCAGTTCGATAACCCTGCGCAACGCTTCTCGAGTTCGGCCTTCGTGGGCCCCTCGCCGCAGAACACGAAGCGAATGTCGGCACGCTCGGCAAGCCGTTCCGCCGCGGCGGCCAGATGCTCGAGCCCTTGCTTTTTGCCCATGTTTCCCGCGTACAGGACAACTTTCGCATCGTTCGGAATCGACAGTTCGCGCCGGTACACACTTCTGCGATCGAGTGGGCGAATCGTCTCCACATCGACCCAGTTCTGCACGCACAAAACCCTCGACTCTTCCACGCCGAGAGTCCGCAGCCGCTCGACCATCTGCGCGGAGATCGACGAGACCACATCGAAGCGCTTGAGCAGCGAACGCTCCATCGCACGTGCGATCCGTGCCACCCGCGCGTTGCCGAGCAGCCCAAGACCGAAGGCGGCGTCGACCTCGAAGTCCTGCACATGCAGCCAGCTCTTGCCGCCCGTCGCGCGCGCAACGGCCAGTGCCGTTGGCGCGCACAGCAGAGTCGGCGCAATCACCATGACGACGTCAGGCCGCCAGCGCAGTTGAAGTGCCATCGGCACCGCGGAACTCAAGGCGAACGATGCGAGATGCAGAAGCCGTTTCGCACCGCTCGGCCGCGCGGGCACCCAAAGCGGTGCGCGCCAGACCGCCACGCCGCACCGCGTTTCGCGGCAATAGCGCCACGAAGGCCAGCCAACGGCCACGCGCCATTCGGGATAGTACGGGGGCGCCGTCACGACCCGCACGTCGTGTCCACGCGCAGCAAGCGCTTCGGTCACCTCCGCCGTGTACTTGCCAGTGCCGGTCAACTCGGGCGCGTAATTGACGCCGTAGACGAGCAGCCTCATTGCCGCAGTCGCTGCGCGCTCGATGCAGCCTCATCATCATTCGCTTCAACGAGCAGCGTGGCGCAGCCGCTCGCAATGTTCACAGCGGCCGAATGTGGATCAAAACGCTCGATGGTCTGCAGGCACTGCACCGCGGTCTTCGCCGCATCGGCGAACTGACGCATGGCCAAGAGCAGCGTATCGCGCAGTTCGGATACATTGCCCGCTTCAAAGGAAAAGCCCGTCTTGCCTTGCGCGATCAACTCGGGCACGCAGCCGCAGCAATCGCTGACGATGGCGGGACATCCATGGCTCAACGCCTCATTGACGACGAGTCCCCAGGGCTCGCTGAAGCTGGGCAGCACGAGGCAGGTCGCCCCGAAGTACTCGCGCGAGAGCGGTTCGTCCTGCAGGCTCCCGGCGAAATGCACGGCATCACGCAAATTAAGGGCGTCCACCGATGCATGAAGCGCATCGCGCATCGGCCCGGTGCCGACAATGCGCAGTGTCGCGCGCGGCACGGCGGCGCGCACTTGAGCGAAGGCTGCAAGCAGCGTGTCGACAGCCTTTTCCCCGGACAAGCGCCCAACGTACAGAAAGACTGGCTCATTGCCGTTGCGACGGGCGACGCGTTCGTCGAGCGCGCGTTCGCGCGAAAAGGAGCGCGGCAGCGCCGCTGCCTGGCACGGCACAAAAATTCTTTCGCTTTTGGCGCCGAGGGACATCAGATATTCGCGGCTGCGCTCACCGAAGCCGAAATAGCCGTCGCAAAGCGAGAAAAAGATGCGCTTTGGAATTGAGGTGAGCAGCCGGCGCGGCCGATCGCGCGCGGTGGAGTCGCAAAACACGGCGCGACGCTTGCGCGTGAGCACGCAAGCTGCGAGCATCGCCCAATATTCCGGCCGATGATAACCAGGCAGCACGATAAGGTCCGCCTTTGCCTTGAAGACTTCCCAGGTGAGCCGGCTGGTCATCCTCCAAAAGGGGACCTCTTCGTAACAACCGTC
>JAXDQB010000529.1:0-7389 GCA_034668065.1 Paraburkholderia sp. | reverse complement strand
CGCTCGAACATGTTTTTACCGAACGGCTACGTCTGTCGCCCGGCGCCGAGGCCATGCTAACGGCCGTGCAAGGCGCCGGACTGCGCACGTTGCTCGTCTCAGGCGGCTTCACATTTTTCACCGAGCGTTTGAAGGCGCGCCTGGGCCTCGATTTCGCGAGCGCCAATACGCTTGAAATCGTCGACGGTAAATTGACCGGGAAGGTGCTAGGCGAAATCGTGAATGCGAGCGTCAAGGCGCGAACGTTACGCGAAACATGCGAGAAGCTCGGCATCCCGACCTCGCAAGCGATCGTGCTCGGGGACGGTTCGAACGACCTCGAGATGATGGCCGAAGCTGGTCTTTCCGTGGCCTTTCGCGCAAAGCCCATTGTGCGGGCGTCGGCCGACGTGGCCTTCAATCACGTCGGACTAGACGGTCTGCTGCGGCTCTTCTGCTGATACTCTCGGCCGAGAAGCGCGCACTGGCCGTCTTCGCGTGCGAGCGAATGCCCTTCGCTTAAAACAACGAAACGTCCCGCTTCAGCCGAGCGTGAACGCCATCGCGCGCTCGATATCGGCTCTCAAATCGGCTTCATCTTCGAGACCGGCATAGAAACGCACAAGCGTGCCTTGATGCGGCCAACGCGATGCGGTGCGCATGGACGCCACGTCGTACGGCATCGCGAGACTGTTCGCCCCGCCCCAGCTCCAGCCGATAGCGAAAAGCTCCAGCGCTTCGACGAACGCGTCGATCTGCGCAGGACTGTAGCGCTCGTCGAAGATCACCGAAAAGAGCCCACCCGCTCCGGAGAAATCGCGCATGAACTCCGCGTGCCCCGGACAATCGGGCAGCGCCGGGTGCAGCACCGCCGAGACTTCCGAACGAGCCTTCAGCCAGTGCGCGAGGCCGAGCGCCGTTCTATCGTGCGTCTCGAAGCGCGCCTTCATGCTCGGCAGACTGCGCAGCACGAGCGAACAATCATCTGCCGATACGCCAATCCCCATGCGCATGCGCGCACGCTTGAGCTTGAGATGCAGCTCGTGGTCGACGGTAATCGTCGCCCCCATCAAGACGTCGCTGCCGCCGGACTGATACTTCGTCAATGCTTGCACCGAGATATCCACCCCAAGTTCGAGCGGCCGGAACGCAAGGCCCGCCGAGTAGGTGTTGTCGATGGCGGTGACGACATTGCGGCCACGAGCGGCTGCAACGATCGCACGCACGTCGGGCACCTCCATCGTGACCGAGCCCGGCGATTCGATCCAGACGAGGCGCGTGTTCGGCCGCATCAGCTCGGCGATACCTGCCCCGATCATCGGATCGTAATAGCGAACCGAGACACCGAAATCGTGCGCGAGCCACTCGCCGTGATCGCGATTCGGCGAGTAGACGTTATCGGGAATCAGCACTTCGTCACCCGCCTTGACGATTCCGAAATAGACGTTCGAAATCGCCGAAAGGCCCGACGGTTGCAACAGCGCCTGCCGGCCGCCCTCGATCGCGGCAAGACGCTGTGCGAGCTCCGCCGAGGTCGGGGTGGCATGCAGGCCGTAACGCCATTGCGAATCATCGCGCCAATCGGCGGCGCGCACGGCGGCGAGATCGGGGAAAATCACTGTCGAGGCGCGCATCACCGGCGTGGTGAACGAGGCGAAGCCGGGCGCGAGATCCGCATCGGCGTGGACGATGCGCGTCTGCATTGCGCGTGAGGAAGTGGAATCGGTCATAGTAGGTCGGGCGACTGACGATGCGAAATAGACAAATCGAAAAAAACGGTGCGCTCAAGCGCTCATAACCGCTCGAAAATCATGGCGATACCTTGGCCACCACCAATGCACATTGTCGCAAGCGCGTAGCGCCCCTTGCGGCGCTGCAGTTCATAAAGCGCCTTGACCGCGATGATCGCGCCCGTTGCGCCGATTGGATGTCCGAGCGAAATGCCGGAACCATTCGGATTGACCTTCGCCGGATCGAGCCGGAGCTCTGCCGCCACCGCGCAGGCCTGCGCGGCAAACGCCTCGTTTGCTTCGATGACGTCCAGATCGTTCACTGAAAGACCTGCGCGTTCGAGTGCCCGGCGCGTAGCCGGCACCGGGCCAATGCCCATGTAGGCAGGATCGACACCCGCGTGCCCGTACGCGACGATGCGCCCTAGCGGCTTGGCGCCGCGCGCTTCAGCGACGCGGCGCTCCATGAGGACGAGCGCAGCGGCACCGTCGTTGATACCCGACGCGTTGCCGGCCGTGACCGTGCCACCCTCCTTTTGATAGATGGGTTTGAGCCGAGAAAGGTCCTCGAGCGAGGCTTCGTGACGAACGTGCTCGTCGGTATCGAAGATGACCTCGCCTTTTTTCGAGGCGAGCGCTTTTGACACGATTGAAACCGGCAGAATCTGTTCCTTGAAGTAGCCCTCGCGAATCGCGTGCGAGGCACGCTGGTGCGACTCGAGCGCAAGCGCGTCCTGCGCTTCTCGCGAGATGCCGAACTTGCGCGCCACGTTCTCCGCCGTCACGCCCATATGGAATGCGTCGAATGGATCGTGCAACGCGCCGAGCATCATGTCGACGAAGCGCGCATCACCCATCCTCTGACCGAAACGAGCCGCCGGTGCGATGTACGGTGCGCGGCTCATACTCTCGGCACCGCCGGCCACCGCGATGTCGACATCGCCGAGAAGAATGCTCTGCGCCGCCGACACAAGAGCTTGCAGGCCCGAGCCGCACAAACGGTTGACCGTCATCGCCGGCGCGTGCTGCGCGACGCCCGCGTTGAGCGCGGCGACGCGCGCCAGATACATGTCCTTCGGCTCGGTCTGAATGACGTTGCCGAACACGACATGGCCGACTTCGTCACCGTTCACTTGCGCGCGCGAGAGCACCTCGCGCACGACGCGCGCGCCGAGTTCGGTCGGCGCGAAGTCCTTGAGGCTGCCGCCGAAATCGCCGATCGCAGTCCTGATGCCGCTTACCACCACCACTTCACGTTGCATTGCCGTCTCCCGAATTGAGGTTATCTGAGGTTATCGATGACTTCCAACCAAGTAAGCAGGCACAATTGAAACGCGCAAGGCGTGGTGCGGTCAGACTTCCCCCCACAGATCGTGCCCGTCGGCCCCCGTGATCCTGACGGAAACGAAATCGCCCACCTTGTAGCGCTTGGACGCCTTCGTCGGCGGCGCGACGTAGACAACGCCGTCGATTTCCGGCGCGTCGGCGGCGGTGCGGCCGATCCCGCCGTCCGAGTTGACTTCGTCGACGAGCACCTTGAGCGTCTTGCCAACTTTGCGCGCCATGCGTTTGGCCGACACGCCTTCGGCCACTTCCATGAAACGCGCGCGGCGCGCTTCGCGGACTTCGTCGGGCAGCGCACCCTCGAGCTCGTTCGCGCTCGCACCTTCCACGGGAGAGTACGCGAAGCAGCCGACGCGATCGAGCTCCGCAGCCCGGATGAATTCGAGGAGGGTCTCAAATTGCGCTTCCGTTTCACCCGGAAAGCCGGCGATAAAGGTACTGCGGATGGTGAGATCGGGACACATCCGCCGCCAATTGGCGACGCGTTCGAGCGTGCGCTCGGCATTGGCCGGGCGCTTCATCCGTTTGAGCACCTGCGGATCGGCGTGCTGGAACGGCACATCGAGATAGGGGAGCACGTGGCCCTTGAACGGACCTTCGGCCATCATCGGAATAATTTCGTCGACGTGCGGATACGGATAAACGTAATGGAGCCGTACCCACGCACCGTATTGCGCCGCCAGCTCGCCCAGCGCAGCGACAAGCTCGGTCATGCGCGTCTTCAACGGCCGGCCGTTCCAAAATCCCGTGCGGAATTTGACGTCGGTGCCGTAAGCGCTTGTGTCCTGTGAGATGACAAGCAATTCCTTCACGCCGGACTTGAAGAGGTTCTCTGCCTCGAGCATCACCTCAGCGACGGGGCGCGAAACGAGATCGCCGCGCATCGACGGAATGATACAAAACGAGCAGCGGTGGTTACAGCCTTCGGAAATCTTCAGATAAGCGTAGTGACGCGGGGTGAGCTTGATCCCCGCGGGCGGGACGAGATCGACGAACGGATCGTGCGGCTTCGGCAGGTGGCTGTGCACAGCTTGCATGACTTCGCCCACCGCATGCGGACCGGTGACAGCAAGCACTTTTGGATGCACCTGCTCGATGAGCCCTTCGCCGCTGGCGCTTTTTTTCGCGCCGAGACAGCCTGTCACGATGACTTTGCCGTTTTCACTCAGCGCCTCGCCGATCGCGTCGAGGCTTTCCTGCACGGCTTCGTCGATGAATCCACATGTGTTGACGACGACGAGATCGGCACCGTCATAGCTGCCGGAGATCTCGTAGCCCTCGGCGCGCAGCTGCGTGATGATCTGCTCGGAATCGACGAGCGCTTTCGGGCAGCCGAGCGAAACCATCCCCACACGCGGCGCGGATTGGCGGGAAGACGTTGATTCTGCGGGATTTTTCACGAGAAGATCCGGAAATGAGGCCACCACGCGGAAAAGCGCGGCCGGTCGACAAACCCGAATTTTACCTGACAGATGCGGCGCGTTGCCCACCCGCGCACCCCGCGGCGGCACACATCAGACCTACTTCTTCTCCGGCTCCGTACCCGAGTTCGGCTGATTGAACGGAAAAGTACTAAACATCGTCTTCGCCTGGTTTTGCATCTGCTCCTGCAACTGCACGAACATGGTCTTCGATTGCTCGATGTAGCTCGTCATCATCCCTTGCATCATCGGCGCCTGCATGTTCATGAACTGCGACCAGACTTCCGGATTCAGCGCATTGCCTTCGTAAAGGTTCTTCGATTGGTCCGTGAGCTTGTTTTGAATATCGATGAATGCCTGGATATTCTTTTCGAGGTAGATGCCCATCATCCCCTGCATCGCGTGCCCATAAAAACGGATGATCTGCGACAGCATCGAAGACGAGAACATAGGCACGCCGCCGCTTTCCTCTTCGAGGATGATCTGCAGCAGGATGCTGCGCGTCAGGTCTTCATTGGTCTTGGCATCGATGACCTTGAAGTTCTCCTGCCCCAGCACCAGTTGCTTCACGTCACTCAACGTGATGTAGGTGCTCGTCTCCGTGTCATAAAGCCGGCGATTCGGATATTTCTTAATGAACCGCTCGGCTGTTTTCTTTGTGGTCGACATGTAACGCCTTCTCGTATCCAACGCTAACCTAGTGTACTCATCGGGGAATTCAAGACACTAGCACCGTACCGGGGTGCCCTCGATCCGAGACCTTCACGCAGGCAGACCGGAACCCCGAAACCGAAACACCGAAACGCAACGGTACCGGCCGCAAACAGCGATAATCGGCAGCCGGCCCCTGCGCATCAGCCCATGTGCAAACCGCCGTTCAACGAAAAATCCGCACCGGTGGCGAAGCCCGATTCGTCCGAAGCCAGCCACGCAACGATCGACGCAATCTCCTCCGGCGTGCCGAGCCGCCGCACTGGAATCGTGGCGATGATCTTCTCGAGCACGTCGGCACGGATCGATTTCACCATTTCCGTGCCGATGTAGCCCGGCGACACTGTATTGACCGTCACGCCCTTCGTCGCAACTTCCTGGGCAAGCGCCATCGTGAAACCATGAATGCCGGCCTTTGCCGTCGAATAGTTAGTCTGGCCGAACTGCCCTTTCTGACCGTTCACCGACGAAATATTAATGACGCGCCCGAATCCGCGCTCGACCATCCCGTCGATCACCTGCTTGGTGACATTGAAAAGGCTCGTGAGATTCGTATCGATGACGGCCGTCCAATCCTCGTGCGTCATCTTGCGAAACACGACATCGCGCGTAATGCCCGCATTGTTGACGAGCACGTCGGTCTCGCCAACCTCGGCCTTCACCTTCTCGAACGCCTCCTTCGTCGAGTCCCAATCGCCGACGTTCCCCTCGGACGCGATGAAATCATAGCCCAGCGCTTTTTGCTGCTCGAGCCATGTCACCCGGCGCGGCGAGTTTGGCCCGCAACCCGCAACCACCCTGAAACCCTGCTTGTGAAGGCGCTGGCAGATTGCCGTTCCGATGCCGCCCATCCCGCCCGTTACGTACGCAATACGCTGAGTCATGAGTCACGCTCCCTTCTCTTCTTCGAAAGGCTCCTCAACGGCGCCCCTCATGTTAATTGGCCCTGAAGCGGCCGCACCGCGGTGTGCTAGCTGTCAAACCCGCTCAAGTGCCATCGCAACGCCCATTCCTCCGCCGATGCAAAGGGAGGCCAGACCTCGCTTCGCATCGCGCTTTTGCATTTCGTGCAACAGCGTGACGAGAATACGGCAGCCCGATGCCCCGATCGGATGGCCGATCGCGATCGCACCGCCGTTCACGTTCACCTTCGACGTATCCCAGCCCATCTGCTTGTGGACTGCGAGCGCCTGCGCGGCGAATGCTTCGTTGATCTCCAGCAGGTCGAGATCACCAACCGACCAGCCCGCGCGTTCGAGGCAGCGCCGCGAAGCCGGCACGGGCCCCATGCCCATCACCTTGGGATCGACGCCGGCGTTCGCGTACGCCTTGATGCGCGCAAGCGGTTGCAAGCCCAGAGCCTCGGCTTTTTTCGCCGACATCACAAGGACGGCCGCAGCGCCATCGTTGATGCCCGATGCATTGGCGGCCGTCACCGTGCCCTCCTTCGAAAATGCCGGCTTCAAGCCCGCGAGCAATTCCGCGGTGACGCCGTGACGGACGAATTCGTCTGTCGTAAAGCGCAGCGGCTCGCCCTTCCTCTGCGGCACTTCAACGGGCACGATCTCCGCATCGAAGCGCCCCGACTTCTGTGCAGCCTCAGCCTTGTTTTGCGAGAGCGCCGCGAACTTGTCCTGCTCCTGTCGCGTGATGCCGTGCTCTTGAGCGACGTTTTCGGCCGTCACGCCCATGTGGTACTGGTTGTATACATCCCACAGGCCATCAAGGATCATCGAGTCGACGAGCTTCGCATCTCCCATGCGAAAACCATCACGCGAGCCGGGCAGCACGTGCGGCGCGGCGCTCATATTCTCTTGGCCGCCTGCGACGACGATGTCGGCGTCACCGGCAATCACAGCGTTCGCCGCAAGCATGACGGCCTTCAGGCCCGACCCGCAGACCTTGTTGATCGTCATCCCGGGCACGGCGCTCGGCAGGCCCGCCTTGATCAACGACTGACGTGCCGGATTTTGCCCCGAAGCGGCCGTGAGGACCTGACCCATAATGACTTCGCTCACCTGCTCGGGCTTCACGCCCGCACGCTCGAGAATGGCGCGAATCACCGTTGCGCCGAGCTCGGGCGCCGGGATTTTCGCGAGCGAACCGCCAAACTTGCCGACTGCGGTACGGGCCGCCGAAACGATCACTACGTCTGTCATTTGAATCTCCTCGGAGCGAGGCGGCCGTCGTGGCCGCAACTCGTA
>JAXDQB010000528.1:0-4309 GCA_034668065.1 Paraburkholderia sp. | reverse complement strand
ATAGTCGGCCGTCGGCTTGTGATTGGGCTTGAGCGAAATCAGGATGTCCGCGCTCCACGTGCCGATAGGCTGCGACGAATCGTAGGTCAAGTTGATGCCGCTCACGGGCAGGCCGATGTTGTCGAGTATCGCGCCTTGTTCGTTTGCGGGGATCACGCTCTTGATCTTCTGTTCCACCTGGTCTGTGAGGCTGGCCGTCTGTTCAATTCGCGTGCCGGTCGGCGCGCTCATGTGCAGACGAATATCGCCGCTGTCCGTGGCGGGGAAGAAGTCGCGGCCGAGAAACGGTACGAGCGCGAGAGACCCCAGGCACAGCAGCAGGAAGATCGGGATGAATCGGCGCCGGTTGGTGATCGCGCTGTCGAGCGCATGTTGATAACGCTCGCGCAACGCTGAGAAGCGGCGCTCGAATCCCTGCTGGAAGCGTTGGATGGCTGCGAATCGGCCTTGTGGTGCCGCGCCGTCCGCATTGTGCTCGCGCAGCAAATACATGGCGAGCGTTGGGATCAGCGTGCGCGAGAAGAAATACGAGGCGCACATCGCAAAGACCACCGCTTCGGCGAGCGGGACGAACAGATAGCGCGCCACCCCGGAAAGCAGGAACATCGGGACGAACACGATACAGATCGACATCGTCGAGACGAAGGTGGGCGTGGCGATTTCTCCGGCGCCCACGAGAATCGCTTCATGAAGCGGCTTGCCGCTTTCCAGGTGATGCGAGATGTTTTCGATTGCCACCGTTGCGTCGTCGACGAGCACGCCGACCGCAAGCGCGAGACCTCCCAGCGTCATGATGTTGATGGTCTCTCCGAGCGCCGAGAGCATGATCAGCGACGTGAGAACGGCGAGGGGAATCGAAACGGCGATGATGAGCGTGGCGCGCCAGCTGCCGAGGAACAGCAGGATCATCGACGCGGTAAGACAGGCGGCGATGAGCGCTTCGCGCACGACCCCCATCACCGCCGATTTCACGAACACCGACTGATCGTCGAGCGGTGTGATCTTGAGTTCCGACGTCAGGCCGGCAGCGATGTGCGGCAACAAACTCTTGACCTGCTGAATGATCGTGAGCGTCGATGCGCTTCCGCTTTTCTCGACGGTCAGGAGCGCACCCCGCTTGCCGTCGGCGCGCACGATGTTCGTCTGCGGCGCAAAGCCGTCGATGACGTGAGCCACGTCGCGCACGTAGACGACGCCCCCGTTCTCGATCTTGATCGGCAAATTGTTGAGCGCGTCGAGCGTTTGCGTGCTGCCGTTCATCTCGACGTTATATTCGCGCGTGCCGATCTTTGCGGTACCGCCCGGCAGAATCAGGTTCTGCGCGTTGACGGCATTGACGACATCGATGGGAGCAAGATTTTTCGCCTGCAACGCGCGCGGATCGAGTTGGACCACGACCTGGCGAACCTTGCCGCCGAACGGCAGGGGCACCGCCGCGCCTTGCACGGTGGCAAGCTGCGTGCGGATGAAGCTGTTGCCGAGGTCGTAAAGCTGCTGTTCGGAAAGCGTTTTGCTCGACAAGCCGAGCTGCAGAATCGGCACCGTCGAGGCGCTATAGACGATGATGTTTGGCGGCAGCGTGCCGGGCGGCAGGTTGCGCAGCATCGAAGCGGAGTTCGACGCGGCCTGGGCGACGGCACGATTGATGTCGGCGCCCGGGTGGAAGAAGACCTTGATGACCGATACGCCGGCGAGCGATTGCGACTCGATGTGCTCGATATCGTCGACGTCCGTCGTCAGCGACCGTTCATAAGGGGTCGTAATTCGCTGCGCCATGTCTTGGGCAGAAAAGCCGTTGTACGACCAGACAACGCTGACCACCGGAATGTTGATGTCCGGAAAAATATCGGTGGGCGTGCGCGTGATAGCGAGCGGCCCGAGGATGAACAAAAGCACGGCCACCACGATGAACGTGTAAGGTCGGCTTAGGGCGAGTCTGACGATCCACATAAACGAGTCCTTGCGGGAGTTCGGCAGGCATGCATCGAGGCGAACTGCCTGCGACGCTCCATTTGAGTGCGCAGTCTGCGGGCAAAGCGCTTACCTCGGCGTTACATCGAAATTACAAGTCTGTCATTAATGGTCGACCGATCGCCGTGCATCCGACGCGATTTCCCCGCTTGGCACAAACGCCGAGATGACGAAGTTTTAATGGAGGCGACAGCGAGGCGTCAGCGGCCGAATTGCACAATGCCGTTACGCTTCGTCGGTATTGGGCGAACGTACGAGTCCGGTTGATTCCGGTACCGGACAATTAATTTTTTTGCGAGGGAATGCATTATGAAATCGCTCATCAAAGCCGCTTTGGTTTCCTGCGCGCTGGCCGCGCCGATATTTGCCTTTGCCCAAACGTCCGCGCAAGCGAACAATGGCCCACTCACTCGAGCCGAAGTTCGTGCAGATCTCGTTCGCGTCGAACAGGCGGGCTATCGGCCCACCCTCAACGACATTCACTACCCGAGCGACATCCAGGCGGCCGAGGCGAAAGTCGCCTCATCGAACGAGGCGCTGTCGAGCAGTTCGGTGGGCGGTGCGAACGCAGGCGGCGAAACCGGGGGCGGCGTTCAATCCGCTGCGCCGGTTACGCCGGGGGCGGCACATTCAGTCTACTTCGGCCGTTGATCGTGCGTGTCATCGCGCGCCGCGGGGCGCGGGGGGCAGCAAGCGTAACCAAAGCAACGGCAGGGGCCACCGCTTTTTGCGCGGTACTCGAAACTCAAAAGCTGAGCGTTTCGTGTGCTTTGACGATCTGGCCGGCCACCGTCTCGATTTGCTCGCGTTTGAGCATCGCCTGAGAGCGCAGCAACTGGTAAGCCTCGTCTTCCGACACGCCGCGCGTGTTCATGACGATCTGCTTGGCCTGTTGAATGACGCGGACATTGGATTGCTTCTGCTCAAGCCGCTCGATGTAGCGCTCGCGGGTGCGGCTTGCCTTTGATTGGGTGAGCGCGACGGCAATGGCGGTTAGGAGTCCGAACGAACGCACCGGCGACGGAATCGTCGCGAATGCATTGAGCTGCAGCACCGCTTCGATGGTGATCGGATTTTCGTAGGTGACGACGGGGATGATCGGGGGCGCCGAGGGGGCCGAAAGCCACGGGTAGTTCATCGACAACGTCTCCGGACGCACGGCCAAGAGGACCAGCCCCGCATCGGCGGGCAGCGTGTCGATGCGCGGCCAGAACACTTCGACAGTGCAGCCGATGCGTTGAAGCTGCGCAAGCAGTTCCTCGCCGTCCTGATCCTGTGGATGAATAACCACCACCTTCAGCGAGCGCAGATCGCGCAGGATCGCGGGCGTCTGAGCCGAGCGCTTCATCTGATCGCTCCGTGCGCGACGAGGTTGAGGTCGGCTTTGGCGGTCCAGTGCGGCGCCGTGTGCGAGACGACGTACGGGTCCGCTTTCACCCGCTCGGGTGCGCGACTGATGATATCGAAATGGCCTGCGCGGTTGACGCGGCCGATCAGCGGATGCAGGTACGTGTGGTTGTTTTGTTCGTCGATTCGCACGCGGCCCTGCGGCGCGTCAAACTCGAGCCCCGGCAACACGCGCTGCAGCAGTGTCGGATCGTCGGTGCCGACGCGCTGGATTGCATCGGCCAGCAGATGCATCTGAAAGTAGGCAGCCTCCCAGCACATGTTGGCCGACGCATCCTCGCCGAAGCGCGTTTGATAGCGCGCCAAGGCCGCGCGGTTCGCGGGGGTGTCGATGCTTTGAAAATACGCGGCCGAGGTGATGTGTCCTTCAGCCGCCTCGCTGCCCATCTGCGCGATCTCCGCCTCGCTCGTCATGTGACTTGCGATCGGCATCTGGTAGGGATCAAGGCCGACGTGCCTGAATGCGCGATACAAATGCGCAATGCCTTCGCCGACGACGGTGGAGAAAATAAAATCGGGCGAGAGACGGCAAATGCGGTTTGCGACCTCGAGATAGCTTTCCCAGCGAGCGTCGAGCGGGAGATAGGTTTCGTCGACTTTTTCTCCGCCGTGCTCGTAGATCAAGTCGCTCATCACACGGTTCGATTCGTAAGGGCAAACGTAGTCGGAGCCGATCATGCACACCCGTGAGCCGTAATGCGTGAGCATGAACCCGGCAAGCGGCAGCGTGTTTTGATTGGGTGCGGCGCCCGTATAGATCACGTTGCGGCTGTATTCGAATCCTTCGTAGGGCGTCGCGTAAAAGAGCAGCGCGTTGTGCCGCTCGACGGTGGGGATCACTGCCTTGCGCGTACTCGACATGTAGCAGCCGACGATGATCCGCACTCGATGCTCGAGAATCAGCTGTTCGGCAAGATCCGCATAGCGGCTC
>JAXDQB010000527.1:0-5107 GCA_034668065.1 Paraburkholderia sp. | reverse complement strand
CGCCCCAGCTCGCTCGTTACAGTCCACGCAGGGTTTAAAGAAGAGGAAGAGGAAGACGCATACCGGCACGCGGCGATGTTTGCCAATGCAAAAAGAATAACCTACAACCGCCACCTGAGAGAGCAATGACGATTGCAAGTATCCACATCGCCACCCATGCTCAACCAAGCAATGAGCCGGTTAACCCGCTCATCGCGTGGCTGCGCCATGACCACTCCACGCGTACGTCACCCAACGCGCTGTGCGAACGTTGGCGCGCAATCGCATTGATGACAGCCTCGTCTTCCCCTCATTAATCTTGCGTTTCAACCTTGGATTCACCTTTCGTATATCGCGACCTTGGGACGCGCGTAAATAACCCGCGCACCCATTCGTACCGAATGGTCTTCAAAGGCTTCACGACGGGAGAGCGGCATGGCTAAACTCATTCACACCATGGTTCGTGTATTCGATCTCGATCGTTCGCTGCGTTTCTATGAAGCGGCGCTCGGTATGATGCCAAGCCATCGGCTCGATTTCGACAATTTCTCGCTCGTCTATCTGCGCAACGCCGAGAACGATGCCGAGATCGAACTCACCTGGAACAAGGGACGTGCAGTGCCCTATACCCATGGCGACGGCTATGGTCACGTCGCCGTCGTGGTCGACAATGCGGGCGCCGAACGCGAACGTTTAATCGCTCTCGGCTTCTCTGCGAAAGACCTGCGCGAATTCCACGACGATGCAGGCGCGTTGCTCGCCCGTTATTTTTTTATCGAAGATCCAGACGGCTACAAGATCGAGGTGCTGGAGAAGCACGGACATTATCGCTAGCGTGGCGACCGGCTCACGCGTCGGACCGCCAAGCGTTCACACGCCAACTTGGAAGGAGACAATGATGACAGGCAAGACCATTGCGATTGCCCGCGACAGGAACCGCGAAATAGAAACGCCGATGCTCGTGCCGCTCACGCGTCGTGAGTTGCTCAAGGGCACGGGTATTCTGCTAGGCACGCTGGCGCTGTCCTCCACACTGGCGATGTTCGCGCCGAGCCGCGTTTGGGCGCTCGAACTCAAGCACCTGGATTCGCATCAAGGCGCGGTGTTGCTGGCGATGGCCAAGCAGCTCTATCCGCATAAGACACTCGACGATGCGGTTTATGCCCTGGTCGTCAAAGATCTCGACGCGAAAGCGCTGCACGACGCGGCCACGCGCAAGCAGCTCATCGACGGCGTGCGCGCGCTTGATCACAAGGCGCCCGAATCAGATTGGACGAAGCAACCCGAAAAGGAGCAGGCAAACGATATCGCGGCGATCGCGGGCACACCGTTTTTCGAGACCGTGCGCAGCACGGCGATCGTCTCACTCTACAGCAGCGCGCTCGCGTATCAGCATTTCGGATACGGGGCCGCCGAAGGTGATGGCGGTTATCTCTTCAAGGGCTTCAACAATCTCGCGTGGCTCCCCAATCCTCCCGCGCAAGAAAGCGGCCCCATCCCGACGGCGTGACCTCGAAGGAGAACAGACATGGAAAACACCAAAGATGGCGCACGTTACTCGCACGCCGATAACAATGTCGTCGTGATCATCGGCTCGGGCGCGGGCGGTGGCACGCTCGCGAACGAACTCGCGCAAAAGGGCATTGATGTGGTTGTGCTCGAGGCGGGCGCGCACAACACACAAGCCGATTTCAAGACCGAAGAGTGGGACGCCTTTCAGCTGCTCTCGTGGCTCGACAAGCGCACGACTTCGGGAACGTGGCGCGTTGCGCGAGATTTTCCGAATCTGCCCGCATGGATCTGCAAGACCGTCGGTGGCACTACGACGCATTGGGCCGGTGCGAGTCTGCGCATCCAGCCGCACGAATTTAAAGCGCGCACGACCTATGGTGCGATCGAGGGCGCTACGCTGCTCGACTGGCCCGTCACACGCGAGGAGCTCGATCCGTATTACGATCGCGCCGAAAAGAAAATGGGCGTGACGCGTACCAACGGCTGGCCGGGCTTGCCAGGTAATAACAATTTCAAAGTGATGTACGCGGGCGCGAGCAAGATCGGCTACCGCGAATGCAATACTGGCCATATGGCGGTCAACAGCGTGAACCGCGATGATCGCAGCCATTGTTATCAACGCGGCTTCTGTTTTCAGGGCTGCCGCTTTGGCGCGAAGTGGTCGACGCTGTACACAGAGTTGCCGAAGGCGCAGGCGACGGGCCATATGGAGTTGCGGCCGCACTCGCATGTCGCGCGTATCGAACACGATACGCATGGCAAGGTGAATGCCGTGCTTTACTACGATGCAAACGGAAAACTGCAGCGCCAGAAAGCCCGGATCGTTGCGGTGGCGGGCAACTCGATCGAGACGCCGCGATTGCTGTTGAATTCGGCATCGAGTAAATATCCGAACGGGCTCGCGAACTCCTCCGATCAGCTCGGGCGCAACTACATGCGGCATACCACGGGTTCGGTGTACGCGGTGTTCGACCAGAAAGTCGATATGTACAAGGGCACGACGATGGCCGGCATCATCGAGGACGAAGCGCGTTTCGATCCCAAGCGCGGTTTCGCGGGTGGCTATCACATGGAAACCATTTCGCTCGGCCTGCCGTTTTACGCGGCGTTCCTGAACCCAGGTGCGTGGGGCGCGGACTTTTCGAGCGCCATGGACGCCTATTCGTACACGGCGGGCATGTGGATTGTCGGCGAGGATATGCCGCGCGCGACCAACCGTGTTACGCTCAATCACAGCGTGAAGGATCAATTCGGCTTGCCGGTGGCGAACGTGCATTTCGACGATCACCCGAACGACGAGGCGATGCGCGAGCACGGCTTCACACAGGGCACCGCCGTTTATGACGCGGCCGGTGCCAAAACGGTGTATCGCGTGCCGCCTTATCCGTCAACGCATAATCTGGGCACCGCGCGCATGAGCGCGCGCGCGCAGGATGGTGTGTGCAACCGCTACGGGCAAACGCACGATATCCCGAATCTCTTCATTTCAGATGGCAGCCAGTTCACGAGCGGCGCGGGCGAAAATCCAACGCTGACCATCGTGACGCTGGCGATCCGGCAAGCGGACTACATCGCCGGACAAATGAGCCGGCGCGCGATCTAATCCGGCGCGATGCGATGGCGGCACGATCCCGAATCAGAAGGAGCGAAGCTTATGTGCGGAGTCTATGTTAGCGCCGATCCTATTCTTTACGAATCGCGTACGCGGGCGCTGCGCATTCATGGCGTGGTGACCACGGTGCGCCTCGAGAATCTGTTCTGGGACGTGCTGCAGGAAATTGCCCATCGCGAGAACATGTCCACGAGCCAATTCGCGGTCAAGCTCTACGACGAGCTGCTCGCATTGCGCGGCGAAGAGCCCGTCAATTTCGCGTCGTTTTTGCGCGTGTGCTGTTTGCGCTACTTATCGACGAGCGTTTCCCGCGGAGAAATGGCGGGGGACGTCCCACAACTCAATGCGTTTCAGCCTAAAGTGGTGAAGACCGGCTAGGCCCTAGAGAGAAGCCCAGCTCCATCGCCGAGAAAAAGCAAAATCGCCGATGCCGGCGAACTAAAACGCAATGAGGCGGTCATCGGGCTGAAAGCCGTGGTGACAATTAACGACGGTGGCTCGACTAAGGCCTTGGGCAATGACTCGGCGGCGCCAACCGTCTCATTTCAAGACATCAGGAGGGACTGCGTCCGACGAGACGTCCGATTTTGCGACACTCGCACGCGTCCGTCACCGACAGTGATTGCCGCTCTAATGACGCGCTCCTACCCCCGGCCCTTAAGGCCAGATTCGCCGGTCGGCGGGACGATATCCGCATTAATGGCATAGAGATTGCGTTTAGGTCCGTACAACACATTACTAAAGGAGACGAAACGTGAAAGCTGCGGTGCTGCACGAGTACGACGAAACCTTGACCCGCGACGAGTTCGTACGCTACGAGGAGATTGCGAATCCGGAAATCCAACGCCCCACCGACGTGATCGTCCGAATCGGCGGCGCCGGTGTCTGCCGCACGGATCTGCACGTGGTGGAAGGCATTTGGCGCAGCAAGGTCGACGTGAGCCTGCCCTATGTCATGGGCCACGAAAATGCCGGCTGGGTCGAAGCGGTTGGACGCGGCGTCGAAAGCGTGAAGGTGGGCGATCCCGTGATATGCCATCCGCTCGTGACCAGCGGCCATTGCCTAGCATGCCGGCGCGGTGACGACATGCATGCAACCGATAGCCGGTTTCCCGGCATCAACGTGAATGGCGGGTATGCGGAGTACTTGCTCACAGGCGAGCGCTCCCTGATCCAGCTGCCGAAAACACTCGCGCCCAAGGATGTCGCGCCTTACACCGACGCCGGATTGACCGCTTATCGTGCTGCCAAGAAGGCGTCGCGCCATCTGCTGCCGGGTCAGTTTGTGGTCGTGATCGGTGCCGGTGGCCTTGGTCACATCGGCATTCAGGTGTTGAACGCGTTGTGCGCAGCGGAGATCATCGTGGTCGACCGCTCGGATATCGCGCTGCAGCTGGCCAAGGAATGCGGTGCCCACCACGGCGTGAAGAGCGATGGCAACGAGCTCGATCGCGTGCTCGAATTGACGGGCGGTAACGGCGCGGAAGCGGTCATCGATTTCGTCGGCGAAGGCGATGCGATTGCCATAGGCCTTGCCATGACGCGCAACGCCGGTTTCTACTACGTCGTGGGCTATGGCGGGAAAATCGAGTTGCCCACCATCGACATGATCACGAGCGAGAAGACCATCGTCGGCAATCTCGTCGGCACGTACCCCGAGCTGGTCGAGTTGATGTCGCTGGCCGATCGCGGTCTGGTTCATCTGGCGACGCGGGAATACCGCTTGAGCGAAGCGAATCAGGCGCTCAAGGACTTGCACCACGGCAAAGTCAAGGGCCGCGCAGTGCTTATTCCGTAGCTATCCATTTGAGCGCAAATCTCGCGTTGAGCGGGAAACAGAGGGGTGCCCATGAATCGAATCCCGGTCACGGTGCTCACCGGCTTTCTCGGTGCCGGCAAAACCACACTGCTTAACCGTATTCTGTGCGAACAGCATGGCCGGCGTTACGCGGTGATCGTCAATGAATTCGGCGAGATCGGGATCGACGGCGATCTTGTCGTGGG
>JAXDQB010000526.1:0-3549 GCA_034668065.1 Paraburkholderia sp. | reverse complement strand
GGCGGGAGCGGCTATGTGCCCAAGGTTATCGCGATCACCGGCACCAATGGCAAGACGACCACCACGAGCCTGACGGGACTCCTTTGCAGGCGCGCGGGCAAGACTGTGGCCGTGGCGGGCAACATCAGCCCAACGATGCTCGATACGCTGGCTGACGCGATCGAGAAGACGGCGTTGCCCGATGTCTGGGTGCTCGAGCTTTCAAGCTTCCAGCTCGAGACGGCGCAGACGTTCGACCCCGACGCGGCGGCCGTGCTCAATGTCACGCAGGATCATCTGGACTGGCATGGCAGCTTCGACGCCTATGCGGCTGCGAAGGGCCGTATTTTTGGCGCGCATACGACATGCGTTCTCAATCGCGACGACGCACGCACGATAACACTCGCGCCGCCCGCGGACGCTGCAAAGCAAGTCTGCCGCCCCGAAGTCAGTGCCTTTGGAACATTGGGCGACGGCGGCACGCGGCTGATCACGTTCGGCTTGAACGAGCCGCGGCGCGCGGGCGACTATGGGCTTAAGCGCGACAACGGCATGAACTGGCTGGTGCAAGCCGAAGAGCGTGATCCCGCAGATCAGACGGCCTCGTCGCGCCGCCGCAAACAGGAAAGTGCGTCGCCTGCAACAGCCGACCTCACGATGAAGCGCCTAATGCCGGCCGATGCGCTGCGTATCCGCGGCCTGCACAACGCGGCTAACGCGCTTGCCGCGTTGGCGCTCGCGCGCGCGATCGGCCTGCCCGCCGCACCGCTCTTGCACGGCTTGCGCGAATATCGCGGCGAGCCGCACCGCGTTGAGTTGATCGCGTCGCTCGGCGGTGTCGACTACATCGACGACAGCAAGGGCACGAACGTCGGGGCAACGGTTGCCGCCCTTGACGGGCTTGCTCAGCGGGCAGTGCTGATCCTCGGCGGCGAGGGCAAGGGACAAGACTTCGCTCCGCTCGTGCGGCCCGTTGCCCGCTGGTGCCGCTCCGTCATGTTGATCGGCCGCGACGCGTCGCTGATTCGAGCGGCACTGTCCGAGACGGGCGTGCCGTTCGCCGAGCATCCGACGCTTGAGGCGGCGACACGCGCGGCAGGCACCGCAGCCCAACCGGGTGACGTCGTGCTGTTGTCACCGGCCTGCGCGAGCTTCGACATGTTCAAGAATTACGTGCATCGCGCCGCGGTATTTCGAAGTGCGGTCGAGGACATCGCAGCAGAAGGGGGGACGATGATATGAGCGGGACGGATCGCTTGGGTCAACGATTCTTCACGGAACGCAGCGCCACGATGCCGCGCCGTAGCGAAGCGGCCGCACCGGCTGCCACCACCGGTGGCCTGGCGAGCGCGGTGAGCGGCATGCGCCCGATGCGCTCGCGCATGCTCGACTACGATTATTCGCTGCTTTGGGTTGCAATCGCTTTGCTCGGTTTCGGCGTGGTAATGGTCTATTCGGCTTCGATCGCGATGCCGGATTCGCCGAAGTACGCCGCGTATCGCGACTACGCGTTCCTCGTCCGCCATATCGCGTCGATTGTGGTCGCGATGATCGCCGCGGTCGTGGTGTTCCGCGTTCCGATTTCCGTTTGGGACAAATACGCGGCGAAGTTCTTTCTGGTCGCGCTGTTGGGGCTTGCGATCGTGCTGATTCCGCACATCGGCAAGGGCGTGAACGGCGCGCGGCGCTGGCTGCCGCTCGGTCTGATGAACATGCAGCCGTCCGAGATCATGAAGCTCGCCGTGACGATCTACGCGGCGAACTACACCGTGCGAAAGCAGGAGTATATGCAGAGCTTTGCCAAGGGCTTTTTGCCGATGGCGTTCGCTGTCGGTTTCGTTGGCGCGCTGCTGCTGCTCGAACCCGATATGGGCGCTTTCATGGTGATCGCGGCGATCGCGATGGGCGTGCTCTTCCTCGGAGGCGTGAACGGCAAGCTCTTTGGCGGCCTCGTCGCTACGGCTGTCTGCACGTTCGGGCTGCTTGTCTGGGCCTCGCCCTGGCGTCGCGAGCGCATCTTCGCCTATCTCGATCCTTGGGACGACCGCTACGCGCAGGGTAAGGCCTACCAGCTCACGCACTCGCTGATCGCATTCGGCCGCGGCGAGTGGTTCGGGGTGGGGCTGGGCGGCAGCGTAGAGAAACTCAACTATCTGCCCGAGGCGCACACCGATTTCATCCTCGCCGTAATCGGCGAGGAACTCGGTTTTGTCGGCGTGCTCATCGTGATCCTTCTCTTTTACTGGATCGTACGCCGCGCGTTCGAGATTGGCCGGCAGGCGCTCGCGCTCGACCGTACCTTCGCGGGCCTCGTCGCCAAGGGCGTCGGCCTCTGGTTCGGCGTGCAGACCTTCATCAATATCGGCGTAAATCTCGGGATCCTGCCGACGAAGGGGCTTACGCTGCCGCTCGTCAGCTACGGTGGCTCCGGCATCGTGCTCAACTGCGTCGCGCTTGCCGTGCTGATGCGCGTGGATTACGAAAATCGGGTTCTCATGCGCGGAGGGACGGTATGACCACGGCGCCGCAGCGCACGCTGATGGTGATGGCCGGCGGCACCGGGGGGCACGTGTTCCCCGGGCTTGCGGTCGCGCACCGGATGCACGCCTGGGGCTGGCGTGTCGTATGGCTCGGCAATCCGGCCGGGATGGAGGCGTCGCTCGTTCCGAAGCACGGCATACCGATGGAGTATGTGCGTTTCGGCGGACTGCGCGGCAAGGGGCTCAAGACCCTGCTGATGCTGCCCGTCAACCTCCTTCGCGCCTGCCTCGAAAGTCGCCGCGCATTGCGGCGCGTGCGGCCGGACGTCGTGCTCGGCATGGGCGGCTACATCACGTTCCCGGCCGGGGTGATGACGGCGCTGGCCGGGTGTCCGCTCGTCCTGCATGAGCAGAACTCCGTCGCGGGGCTTGCGAACAAGGTGCTGGCCAAGCTTGCGCGGCGCGTGCTGGTCGCGTTTCCCGACGCGCTGCCCGACGCCGAGTGGACCGGCAATCCGCTGCGCGACGCGATCACGCATGCGGTCGAGCCGAAAGCCCGCTATTCGGGCCGTAGCGGCCCGCTGAATCTGTTGGTGGTTGGCGGCAGCCTCGGTGCGGCCGCACTCAACGACATGGTGCCGCGCGCGCTCGCGCTGCTGGCACCCGAGGCGCGTCCGCGCGTTGTGCATCAGGCGGGCGCGAAGCATATCGAGGCGCTGAGCGCCAACTATAGGGCGGCCGGTCTGGAGCCGGGCGAAAGTTTGCAACTCGTTGCGTTCATCGACGACATGGCTGCGGCCTATGCCGACGCGGATCTCGTGATCTGCCGCTCGGGTGCGATGACGGTTGCCGAGATCGCGGCCGTGGGTGTCGCGGCGCTCTTCGTGCCATTTCCCTATGCGGTCGACGACCACCAGACGACGAACGCCCGATTCCTTTCGGAACGCGGCGCGGCCAAGCTGGTGCAGCAACGCGACCTGACGTCGGAAGAGTTGGTCGACTGGCTGCGTGCGCAAACGCGCGAAACGCTCGCCGGCATGGCCGAGCGCGCCCGCTCGCTCGCGAAGCCGGAAGCCACGGATCGGGTCGC
>JAXDQB010000525.1:0-8972 GCA_034668065.1 Paraburkholderia sp. | reverse complement strand
TGCGGGGTGATTCCACCTGGGAGCGCCTGAGCGCCACATGGCGCCAAAGCGAAAACGGGTAAGCGGGAAGACGGGAAAACGACTGCGGCGCGCGAAGTCGCGCCGCCAGATACAGGCATGCCGCATCGTCCTCGACCGAGGGCTGGGGCGGCATGCGGTGACGAAGCGGCAGCGGGCGCGCGGATTGCGCGGTACATGCGTTTGAGCTGCCGGACAGGTCTTTAGCGGGAATATCGAGTGAACGTATTTTTTGAGGAATCGGGCGGCTTGAAGTCTGGCAACGTCTTGTCGCGCCAGGGCGACGCGCTGCAGGTGGAGCTGCCGGGCGGCAGGCGCGCGAAGGTGCGGGCAAAGGATGTCCTGTTCGAGTTCGGCGAGCCGGGCGCGGCGGACTTGATGCAGCAGGCGGACGCAGCGGCGCAGCAGATCGACCTCGACTTTCTGTGGGAGTGTGCGCCGCAAGGCGAGTTCGCGTTTGGCTCGCTTGCGGATGAGTATTTTGGCGCGTCGGCCGGGCCCGTCGAACGCGCGGCGCTGGTCTTGCGCATGCACGGCGCGCCTGTCTATTTTCGTCGCAAGGGCCGCGGCCAGTTTCAGCGTGCCCCTGAAGAGCAGCTGAAGATGGCGCTCGCCGGCCTCGAGCGCAAGCGTCAGCAGGCGCTCGTGCAAGCGGGCTTTGAGGACGAGCTCAAGGCTGGCCGGCTGCCCGAAACGTTCAGGGGCAAGGCCCTGGGGTTGCTCACCAAGCCCGACAAGAATTCGATCGAATTCAAGGCGCTCGAGGCGGCAGCGGCTGCGCGGGGCATGGCGCCCGCGCGGCTGATGCTCGAGTGCGGCGGCATCGAGTCGGCGCGTGCGCTGCACGAAGCGCGTTTTTTGTCCGAATACTTTCCGCATGGCACCGGCTTTCCGAATGTAATGCCGGAGCCGTTGCCCGACGATCTGCCCACCGCGCAAGTCGAAGCGTTTTCGATCGACGACATTTCAACGACCGAAATTGACGACGCATTCTCTGTGGAGCCGCTCGAAGACTCCCGCGTGCGCATTGGCGTGCACATTGCGGCCCCGGCGCTCGGCATCAAGCGCGGCGACCCCGTCGACGCCATTGCGCGCTCACGGCTCTCCACGGTCTACATGCCCGGCGACAAGATTACGATGCTGCCGGATGAGGTCGTGGGTGCATTCACGCTTAAAGAAGGGGGCTTGCGCCCCGCGCTGTCGCTTTACATCATCGTCAATCGCACGACTCAGGACATCGTCGCCACGGAAACGCGCGCAGAACGCGTTTTCGTCAAAAGCAATCTGCGCCACAACACGCTGGACGCTTGCGTGACCGAGGAAGCGCTTGCGGCGGGCACCGGCGACTATCCGCACAAGGAGGACATCGCGGTGCTGTGGCCGCTCGCGCAGGCGCTCTTCGAGAAACGCCAGGCCGCGCGCGCGGGCTACGGGCTCAGGCGCGAGGTGCAGGGCAATACGGACTTCAACTTCTATGTTGAAGGGGAGCACGTGACGATCTCGCCGCGCCGGCGCGGCTCTCCGCTCGACCTGATCGTCGCCGAGCTCGCGATTCTCGCTAACTCGACATGGGGCGCGTTGTTGCACGATCACGGCGTGCCCGGCATCTATCGCACGCAGCGCACATTCGCCGCGGCGGGGCCGAAGCGCACGCGGATGCAGACGACGGCTGCGCCGCACGAAGGGCTCGGCGTCGCGCAATATGCGTGGAGCACTTCGCCGCTGCGCCGCTATGTCGACCTCGTCAACCAATGGCAACTGCTCGCGTGCGTCCAGCACGGCGTGGCGGCGAAGCTCGTCGCACCGTTCAAGCCGAAGGACGCGGATCTCTTCGCCGTCGTGCAGGGGTTCGACGATACCTACACCGCCTATGCCGATCACCAGCGCCGGATGGAGTATTTCTGGTGCCTGCGCTGGATCACGCAGGAGGGCCGCAAGGAAGTTGTCGCCTCGGTTTTGAAGGGCGATCTCGTGCGGCTCGAGGAAGTGCCGCTGCTGCTGCATGTGCCGGGGCTCGGCGTTCATGCGCGAGGCACGCGCGTGGTTCTGGAGGTGATGTCCGTCGATGAGCTGACGGTGGAGGCGTCCGTTCGTCCGATCCGCGTGCTTGATGCAGTCGGGCTGGCCGCGGGCGCGTCGGCTGACGAGGCCGGGGGGGAAGAAGAGGAGGAGGCGGACGAACATGTCGACGCTGCCGATGCTTCGGCCCAAAGCGAAGAGGAGGCGTGCGCCGAATCCGGCGAAGCCGCCCCGGATAACGCTGACCCTGAGCACGACGAGGGTCGCCGGGGCGAAGATTCGAACGAAGGAGTGGAGGCAGGCAACGGGTGTACTCCGATTGCGGGCAGCGATGGTGGATCGGCTGCTGCCTCGGGCGATGGCGCGAGCCCACCCGCGCATTTGACGCAATAAGTCAGCGCCATGGAACCGATTGAACCGATTGAACCGATTGAACTGATTCAACCCGCAACGTCGATGTTCGATATCGGGCCCGCGAAGGCCGGCGCCGAGCTCTATGCCGTGGTCGGCAACCCCATCGCGCACAGCAAGTCGCCGATGATTCATTCGCGGTTTGCAGAGCAAACAGGCGAGTGCATCGAATACCGCCGCCTGCTCGCGCCGCTCGACGGTTTCGTGCAGATGGTGCGAGCGTTTGCTGCGGCGGGCGGCCGGGGTGTCAACGTCACCGTGCCGTTCAAGCTCGAAGCCCATGCGCTCGCCGACAGTCTCTCCCCGCGGGCAGCCGCGGCAGGCGCTGTCAATACGCTGCGCTTCGACGGCGATCGGATACACGGTGACAACACCGACGGTGTCGGCCTCGTGCGCGACATCGAAGCGAATCTTGGCATTGGACTTGCCGGCGCGCGCATTCTGCTGCTGGGCGCCGGAGGTGCGGCACGCGGAGTCGTGCTGCCGATTCTCGAGCGCGCTCCGCGCTCGCTTCTGATCGTCAACCGCACGGCCGCCAAGGCCGAGGCGCTCGCCGTGCAGTTTGCCGGCGCGGCGCGCAACGCCGGCTGTGCGCTCGCGGGCGGGGGCCCCGAAGTTGTCGAGCCGATCGCTTACGACGTGATCGTCAACGCGACGGCCGGCAGTCTCGACGCGGCGCTGCCGGAGTGCGACAAGCGGGCGTTCGGTTGCGGCACGCTCGCGTACGACATGATGTACGGTGCGCAGCCGACCGTCTTCATGCGGCACGCCGAATCGCTCGGCGCCCGTGTCTCGGACGGGCTCGGCATGCTCGTGGAGCAGGCCGCCGAGTCGTTTTTCCTGTGGCGCGCGGTGCGGCCGGCGAGCGCGCCGGTGCTTGCGGAGCTACGGACGATGTTGGCCGCCGGGCGGTCATGACGGGCGGCGGCCGTGCGCTTGGGCCCGGCTTCGCCCGATGGATGGCCTATGCGGTATCGGTTGCCATGGCCGCCTGGTTTGCCACGCAGGCGTACTACTTTGTGCGGATCGCGATTTGGACGATCGTGAACCCGCAATCGACGGCCTTCATGCGCGCCGACGCCTGGCGCCTGGCACAAGATCGTCCCGACTTGTCGCTCCGGCATGAATGGGTGCCCTACGAACGGATCTCGCGCAACCTCAAACGGGCGATCATCGCGTCAGAGGATGCCAACTTCGTCAACAACAAGGGCTACGAAACCGACGCGATTCTGCAGGCGTGGGATAGGAATAAGGCGCGCGGCAAGATCGTGGCGGGCGGCTCGACGATCTCTCAGCAGCTCGCGAGAAATCTTTTTCTATCACGCGAGAAGAGTTACTTGCGCAAAGGGCAGGAGCTCATCATCACGTGGATGCTTGAAACGCTGTTGGACAAGCAGCGCATTTTCGAGATTTATTTGAATTCGGTTGAATGGGGTAACGGGGTGTACGGTGCGCAGGCAGCCGCGCGCTACTACTATCGCGTTTCGGCCAACCAGCTTGCTGTGTGGCAGGCGGCGCGGCTTGCGGTGATGCTGCCGCGGCCGAAATACTTCGATGAGCATCGCTCCTCGCCTTATCTCGCCCAGCGGGCGGGCGTTATTGCGCGGCGCATGGGTGTGGCTGAGGTGCCGCGCTGAGGGGCTCCTGCTGGTTTTTTCTTGATCAAGGCTGACAGGCTGTTTGCGAGCGCATAGCGTAACGAGTGTGCCGATACTCTTGCGTAGCGGGGTGAAAACCGGGAATGTGCAAACGTAATGTTTTAGCGGATAGGCATTCGCCAATAAATATTTGCGTTGGGTCATCACTCCGCTTTCCCAATATCAGCCCTTTCGGGCGAAAAATCAGACAGGAAGAAAACGCGATGCTTCGGGTATACGCGCGATCGGATCAACCGCGAATCTAACGAGTCATATCGGCCGAAGTCCCAACATATGGATGCATAACTCATATGTTGAACGGTCGTCAAAACGGCGCCTACAATCCAACCGAAACGGCAGACCGTCGTCCCGACAGCCTGCACACCGCAGTTCGAAGCGCTAAAACCGCCGCCCGCTCAGGAGACACCCGATGAATGCCCCGGATCAAGCCGCCGATACCCCAAATGCGTCCGAGCCAGCGCTCGACGCCACACTCGCCGCCGCACTGCGTGCTGCGTCCGGGGCCGCCGGTATCAACGTTGCGGGCACGCCGCTCGATATCGCCGAGCATCAGTTGGGTACCCAGACGCTCTTGCGCGGCCTCGCGATTCTAGAGGCCGCGGCGGCGAACGCGCACGACATGCGCGCCTTCGCCAACGTGCTCGGCACAACGAAAAGCACGACGCACCGGCTGGTGAGCAGTCTCGTGCATGCGCGCTACCTGCGCCAGACGCCGAACGGCTACCAGCTTGGCCCGAAGCTGATCGAGCTCGGCACGCTCGCGCTCGAGCAGATGCCGCTTACGACGGTGGCACGTCCGTATCTCGAGCGGCTGGCGCAGGCGACGCTCGACACGATCCATCTTGGCATGCGTGACGGCGACGACGTCCTCTACGTCGACAAGATCGCCGGTAAACGCGGCCTCGAGATGAGCTCGCGAATTGGCCATCGCATGCCGCTCGCGTCGACCGGTATCGGCAAGGCCCTGATGCTCGACTTGAGGCCGCAAGAGTGGGAAGCGCTTTTTTACGCGTCGCGCCGCGCGCACGCGAGCGAAACGTTCCAGCCCGACAGCCGCCCGGACAAACCCACTTTCCTGCATCGACTGGTGCGCTACGCGTCTGGCGGATTCACATTCGATCTAGAGGAGAACGAAGCGTCGATTCGCTGCGTCGCCGGGCCCGTGCGCGATGCGTCGGGCGCCATCGTTGCGGCCGTATCGGTGGCCAGCACGATTCCGTACATGCCGCTCGAGCGGATGGAAGAACTCGTGCCGATGGTGCAGCGCGAAGCGCGCGGCATTTCGGAGGAGCTCGGCTGGCAAGCCCCGCAGAACACACGCCGGATCAGGCGATGAGCGAGTCGGCCAGGCGCTCCGCTGAGCCGGCGCTCGTTGGCCTCGACTGGGGGACGACATCGCTGCGGGCTTATCTTTTCGATGTCGCGGGCCAGGTGCTGGCGCGGCGTGCGTCCGGCGAGGGCATCATGAGCCTCGTGCACCCGGGCCGCTTCGACGCCGCTTTTGAGGCGGCCTGCGGTGACTGGCTCGACGGTGCGCCCGAGTTGCCCGTGATCGCGGCGGGCATGGTCGGCAGTGCGCAAGGCTGGCGCGAAGCGCCTTACGTCGATACGCCGGCTGCGCTCGACGCGCTCGTTGGCGGCATTGTGCGCGTCGCGACAGCACGCGGCACCCCACTTCACATCGTGCCGGGCGTCATAGAGCGCGGCGAACTGCCGAACGTGATGCGCGGCGAGGAGACGCAGATCGTTGGCGCGCTCGCCGCGGATTCGGCGCTCGGGGCGAACGGCGCCGCGGCCCTGATGGGCTTGCCGGGTACGCACGCGAAATGGGCCGAGGTGCGGGGCGAGCGCATCGAGGCATTTCATACGTTTATGACGGGCGAGCTTTTTGCGGCGTTGCGCAATCATACGATTCTCGGCCGGACGATGCTTGATCCCGCGCAGCCCGATACCGAGGCGTTTTTGCGCGGCGTGATGGTCGCCAAGAACGACGATCACGCAGGCCTGCTGGCGACGGTTTTCAGCACGCGCACGCTAGGGCTCACCGCGCAGCTACAAGCCGAGCAACAATCCGACTATCTCTCGGGACTCTTGATCGGTCATGAGCTTACTGGCGTTCAGGCATTGCTGGCGGCGCGGGGCTCGACGCTCGCCAGCCAGCCGCTGCGCCTCATCGGCGAGGCGGCGCTGTGTGAGCGATATCGTCTCGCGCTCGCCGAATTCGGCTGTTCGAACGCGACGATAGTCGAAGCCGCGGCCGAGCGCGGCTTGTGGCGTATCGCGGTGCAAGCGGGTCTCGTCGCAGGGCACACGGCCTTGCCGCCCGCCGGGATAGGGGCGTGAGCCGGCGGGCTGTTGCTACGAAACGCAAGGCGGGAAAGGAAGCAGAAGCAATCGAATGCTTAGACATCGACGAAATCCGCAGACTTGGCCATGACCGACATCCAGACCGATCTCGACCTTCCCGCGCCGTACCGGCCGCATACGCGCTTTACCGCCGCTTTCGCCGCGTGCCCGCTGATCGCGATCTTGCGCGGCGTCACGCCGGCCGAAGCGGCGGAGCACGGCCGTGCGCTCCATGCCGCGGGTTTCCGTCTGATCGAAGTGCCGCTCAATTCGCCACAACCATTCGAGAGCATCGCAGCGCTGCGGGCCGAATTGCCGGATGACGCGATCATCGGTGCCGGGACCGTGCTTCGCCCTGAATTCGTCGCCGATGTCGCGCGCTGCGGCGGTGAACTCATCGTCACGCCACATAGCGACTGCGCGGTGATCCGCGGCGCGAAAGCGCAAGGGCTCGCCTGCACGCCCGGCGTCGCGACGCTGACAGAGGCGTTCGCTGCCCTCGCAGCCGGCGCGGACGCGCTCAAGATGTTTCCGGCCGAGCAGTTCGGTGCGACCGTGGTGAAGGCGTGGCGCGCCGTCGTTGCCGAGCGCGTGCCCCTCGTGCCGGTGGGCGGTATCGCGCCCGACAACATGGGGCCGTTCCTCGAGGCGGGCGCGAATGGGTTCGGACTCGGCTCCGCGCTTTATCGGCCGCGTCAGGACGCCCAGGTGACCTTCGAGCGCGGGCGTGCATTTATCGAAGGATTGCGCGCGGCGCGCGACGAGGTGCGGCGATGAACCGGCTGGCGGGCAAGGTTGCGTTCGTGACCGGCGCCGGCCGTGGTATCGGTGCGGCGATCGCGCAGGCTTTTGCCCGGGAGGGGGCGGCGGTTGTCCTGGCCGAGCTCGATCACGGCGCGGCTCTCCAAACGGTTGACGCAATCCGGCGCGAGACGCCGGGCGCACAGGCGCTCGCCATCCGCACGGATGTGACCGATGCCGCATCGGTGCGAGAAGCCGTCACGGCGACGGAGCGGACGTTCGGCCCGCTCGACGTGCTCGTGAACAACGCCGGCATCAACGTGTTCTGTGATCCGCTCACGATGACCGATGAGGACTGGCGGCGCTGCTTTTCCGTCGATCTCGACGGCGTCTGGAACGGCTGCCGCGCCGTGCTGCCGGGCATGGTGGAGCGCCGGCACGGCAGCATCGTGAACATCGCCTCGACGCACGCATTCAAGATTATTCCGGGCTGTTTTCCGTACCCGGTGGCCAAGCACGGCGTGATCGGGCTCACGCGTGCGCTCGGCATCGAATATGCGGCTCAACAAGTGCGCGTCAACGCGATCGCGCCTGGCTACATCGAAACGCAACTGACGCACGAGTGGTGGAACGCGCAGCCCGACGCCGAAGCCGCCCGCCGCGCGACCTTCGAGCTGCAGCCGATGAAGCGGATCGGTAGGCCCGACGAGGTGGCGATGACGGCGGTGTTCCTCGCCTCGGACGAGGCGCCGTTCATCAATGCGAGCTGCATCACGATCGACGGAGGCCGCTCGGCGCTGTATCACGACTGAGCGGGCAGCCACAGGGTGCTCGAACAGCGAAATGTTTTAAATCGGAGGACGCACAGGCCGCGTGCGCCCTCCGATATAAGCCAAGGCGGCCCACACAATCAAATAAACAGGAGACACACACATGAAGCGCAGAATTTTCCTCACGCTGGCAGCGGTTTCGGTGGGTACGCTGCTGGCGGGCACGCCGGCCGCATATGCAGCGGACAACGTGAAAATCGGCTTTCTGGTGAAGCAGCCCGAGGAACCCTGGTTTCAGGACGAGTGGAAGTTCGCAGAAATGGCGGCGAAGAAAAACGGCTTCACGCTCGTGAAAATCGGTGCTCCCTCGGGCGAGAAGGTGATGAGCGCCATCGACAACCTCGCCGCGCAAAAGGCGCAGGGCTTCATCATCTGCACGCCCGACGTGAAGCTCGGGCCCGGCATCGTCGCCAAGGCGAAGGCCGACAAGCTCAAGATGATGACGGTTGACGACCGCCTCGTCGACGGCTCCGGCAAGCCGATCGAGTCGGTGCCGCACATGGGCATCTCGGCGTACAACATCGGCAAGCAGGCTGGCGAGGCCATTGCCGCGGAAATTAAGAAGCGCGGGTGGGCGATGTCGGAAGTCGGCGCGATCGAAATAACCTACGAGCAGTTGCCGACCGCGCACGACCGCACGACGGGTGCAACGGACGCGTTAGTCGCGGCCGGCTTCCCGAAGGCGAACGTGATCGCAGCGCCGCAGGCGAAGACCGATACTGAGAACGCGTTCAATGCGGCCAACATCGCGCTGACGAAGAACTCTCGGTTCAAGCACTGGGTCGCCTACGGCCTGAACGACGAAGCCGTGCTCGGCGCCGTGCGCGCGGCCGAAGGGCGCGGCTTCAAGGCGGCAGACATGATCGGGATTGGCATCGGAGGCTCGGACTCGGCAATCAGCGAGTTCAAGAAGCCGAATCCGACCGGTTTCTTCGGCACCGTCATCATC
>JAXDQB010000524.1:0-3006 GCA_034668065.1 Paraburkholderia sp. | reverse complement strand
GGATCGACGATGAACACCCACGGTAACGAATTGCAGACAACCATCGACGCACTGGTGCAGAACGGGAAAGGGCTTCTCGCGGCCGACGAAAGCGGCCCCACGATAGCAAAGCGTTTCAAGACGATTGGCGTCGAATCGACCGAGGAGACTCGACGCGCATGGCGCAGCCTGCTGCTTGGCGCACCCGGCCTCGCCCAGTTCGTCAGCGGCGTCATTCTGTATGAGGAAACGCTCGGCCAGCAGGCCGACGACGGCGAGCCGCTGCCGAATCTCGCTGCGCGCCTGGGCATCGTTCCCGGCATCAAGGTCGACAAGGGAAAGATCGCGCTCGCGCATGCGGCGGGCGACGAGATCACACAGGGCCTCGACGGGCTGGCAGAGCGCCTTGCACGCTACAAGGAGCTGGGCGCACGTTTCGCGAAATGGCGCGCCGTCTACAACGTCGCCGACACGTTGCCGAGCCTCCTTGCGATGGAGGCCAACGCCGAATCGCTCGCCCGTTATGCCGCGATCTGCCAAGAAGTGGGCATCGTGCCGATTGTCGAGCCCGAGGTTCTAATGGACGGTGACCACACGATCGAGCGCTGCGCTCAGGTGACCGAAGCGGTGCTGCATGAGGTATTTCATGCGCTGCATCGGCACGGCGTCGTGCTCGAGCACATGCTTTTGAAGCCGAGCATGGTGGTGGCCGGCAAGGGGCACGCGGCGCAGCCTGGCGTCGCGGAAGCGGCGTCGCGAACCGTGACCGCGCTCGGACGCACGGTGCCGCCCGCGGTCGCCGGCATCTTCTTTCTCTCGGGCGGACAGTCGCCCGAGGAGGCCACTGCGCACCTCGACGCGATCAACCGCACCGGGCGCCGCCCTTGGCCGCTTAGCTTTTCCTACGGACGTGCGCTACAGGAGCCGCCACTCAAGGCCTGGCGCGGCCAAGCAGCCAATGTGCGCGAGGCGCAACAGGCGCTCTTGAAGCGCGCGCGGCTCAATGCGGCGGCCTCGCGTGGCGGTTACGATCCCAAGGAGGAAGGGGCATGACCCGCAGGCTCGGCAGCGGGTCGTGAGTATTGTTGCGATTTTGCTAATCGACGCTGCCGCCTGCAACGAGCGAATCGACGAGCGCGCGCATGCGCTTCCAGTGCGAGCCTTCCCAGAAAATCCGCTTGCAGTCGTCGCATGTGACAAATTGCGCGTGTCGCTCAAGAACGCCCTCGGGTACGCGGCCCAGTACATCGGACTTCTCGATGCGGTGCAGCGGCACGTTGCAGGCAAGACAAAGGCGGAAAGGGCGCGCGCTGCGGGCAAGGTCGAGGCGCTCGAACAGCTCGCGCAGTTGCAGCTCGGGCTTGAGCGCGCGCACGTAGCAGCCGTGCGTGATGGTGCGGCGTTTGAGCAGCTCACGGTCACGCGAGAGCACGATGCGCCCTTCGGCGGTGGCGAGTGCCTCGATTTCGTCGTCGGCGTAGTGATTGTCGTAAAGCGTATCGAAGCCCGTGAGTCGTAGCAGGGGCGCGAGGCCGCCCAGATGCGCGTCGGCGACGAAACGGATCGTGCGCAGCGGCGCTGGCCGCACGCGCAAAAGCGGCGTCACGTCGAGCGCCTCGAACTTGGGATAAACCGCGACGCGATCACCGTGTTCGAGCACGCGGTCGAACCCGGTCGATTCGCCATTCACGAGGATCAATTCGACTTCGGTATGCGGTACGCCAAGCGCCTCGATCATGTGCTTAGCCGTCGCAGCCTTCGCGCAGACGCAATGGATCTCGCGCCGGCGCAGCGGCGGTGCCAGAAATTCGTTCAGCTCTTCGTAAAAGCGAAAAGTCGCGGTCACGGGTGGCATGGGTACGAGTATCGCACCTTAGGCCAATGCACGGGCAGGACGGCATTTGCGGATTCACCTGCACGTGGAGCGCATTCATGCTTTACTTCCCGCTTCTCGTAACAAGGAGCGATCGATGGATATCGGATTTATCGGCCTGGGCAGCATGGGCCGGGCCATGGCGGAAAACATTTTGAAAGCCGGGCACCGCGTGCGCGTCTGGAATCGCTCGCGCGAACGGGCTGAGCCGCTCGAAGCGCTCGGTGCCGTGCTCGTCGACACGCCGGCAGAAGCCTTCGCGGGCGACGCGGTCTTCTCGATGCTGGCGGACGACGCGGCCGCGCGCGAAGTGTTCGATGCACAACTGCTCGAAAACGCGCCACGCGGTCTCGTGCACGTGAATATGGCGACTGTGTCGGTTGCATTTGCACAAGCGTTTGCGAGCGAGCATGCGGCGCACGGCATTCATTATGTGGCCGCGCCGGTGATGGGTCGGCCCGACGCCGCAGCGGCGGCCAAGCTGATCATCATTGCGGCTGGCTCCACGGAAGCGATCGATCGGGTGCAGCCCGTGTTCGATGCGATCGGCCAGAAGACGTGGCGCCTGGGCGAGCTGCCGCAGCATGCGAACGTTGTGAAGCTTGCCGCCAATTTCACGCTGGCATCGGCGGTGGAGACGCTCGGCGAGGCTTGCGCGCTGCTTACGGGCCACGGCGTGGCGATGACGGACTTTCTCGACGTGATCACGAGCGGCGCGTTTCCGGGGCCTGTCTATTCGGGTTACGGCAAGCTGATTGCGCAAGGCACCTATGAGCCCGCCTTGTTCAAGGCCCGGCTTGGTCTGAAAGATGTTCGCCTTGCGCTTGCCGCGGCCGATAGCTGCGCAACGCCGCTGCCTATTGCGAGCGTTGTGCGCGACAGCCTCCTGGAGGCGATGGCGCACGGCGACGGCGAGAAGGATTTCGCCGTGCTGGGCAAGGTGGCTGCGCGCCGGGCCGGACGCTAAGGCGACTGCGGTGAGCGGCCCGACCTGAAAGTTATCTCTTTCGCCGCCACGCCTGCTCGCCGCAGCCCCCGCAGCCCCCGCAGCCCCGGAGCTCGGTAGCCGCTCGTTTCCCGAACGCCGCGGCTCTATCCCGTGTGGCTTCTATCCCGCGGGGCGCTGTTTTGCCGCTTCGTGTCGTTGTTTCTTT
>JAXDQB010000523.1:0-8024 GCA_034668065.1 Paraburkholderia sp. | reverse complement strand
CTCGCTGTCGCCTCGCGGTAGAGCCACTGTCGGCGAGCCGTCTTGTGGTTGTGTTTCTTGCCGATGACAAGCTTTACGCGGTATAACAAGCCACCGGATTACCGGCTGCCCCACATCCAATGAGGGGCGCCGTCGTCGCCAGCAAGTGCCGCTATGGTTGAGACGGGGCAGCGTCCGTCGAACCGGAATTCACGGAGGATTGCCGCCGTCCATGGCCGCGAGCGCCGGACGTCGAGGCGGGCGTGCTCGCCGGGGCAGCCGGCGGCGGCGGGTGATTCATGAACTCGAAATTCTTTGCTATCGCAGAGTTCCCTTCGTCCGAACTCGACTGCGCGAAGGCGGACGAAACGCATAACAGGCACGCAACGCCTGGGGCGAAAAGGAGTTTCATTTGCTCATCCTCTAACTGTCTTGACGTGTTCAATGCAGGACCCGACCCACCGGTCCCGGCAAGTGCCCCCTTTTCTTTCAGATCGGCGGTGACCGTCAAAGCTGGCGGCAAGCATTCCGGTAATACGGGCGCTTGCATCGCTCATAGTTGTAAAGCGTCGCTCGACCACACCAGAAAAATGGCCCACCAACCGAAGCGGGCCACATCGCCGCACAGGCGGGAGGCGAGAACAGTGTAGGCGTAATCATCTGACGATATGTTTCAATATCGATGACAAGTTTTTACCCTTAGTGACAATATGACCTTACCCAAATGCATCCCCGTGCAGCCTACCGATAGTCCCGTTTCCCGCGGCGTGCCAACATGTCGATGCAACGAACGCTAAATAACTACAGGACTCACACCATGACGGACACTAGCTCGATGAGGAAAACAGATATTCCAAACGAGGCGATCGGTTTGCAGATTGGGGACGTGCTGCACGCGGTGAGGTTTCCGGCAAACAAGGATGCCCTCGTCGACGTTGCGCGCGAAGCCGGCGCGAGCAATGAAGTGCTGTCGATGCTCGACGGCTTGCCCGAACAGGACTATGCGGATATTGATTCGGTCACGCGATTGGTTGCCGGTAATTTCGGCCCGGGCCTTGGTGTGTAATTGAATCGCAGCCACACGGTAGACGGGCAAAAAAGGCCCGCTCGAGACGGCTCGGCGCCCGGCGTTTCCCGGGAAGGATTCGAAACGGCCTGAGCATGGCGGTCTGTGGGCGGTTGCGCGCAGGCGAAAAAAGTCCGCCGCAAGCGGGGACGGGCCCAACCAATGGAACGATGCCTCCGGGGATTGAGGCAGAACCACTCTAGTGCCAACGTCCGTGTAAGAGTGAAATAAGCACACATAAATGTGCGGAAGCTAAAAGCAGTGGCACCGTCTGGCCTCGTACATCGCGGCCAGCGTCGAAAGCCACGGCGTCGACTCGAATCGGGCTCGTGACCGCTTCCCACCCTGTGCATTGGGCCGCCAGGCGCGCGCGTTCGGCTTCGGCTTCCGGAGACCAGTCGAAGGTCTGCGTCCAGTCGAGTGCGGCTGGAACAGCCCCTTGAATCGCCGGACACAGTCTCCCACTTACGATAGCGTGTAGGCATACGACTGTGTTCACGACTAAGACGTTGCTGGTTGCTTCTGTGGCCCCCCCACGAGGAATCGAACCTCGATTTCAGGTTTAGAAGACCCGTGTTCTATCCGTTGAACTATGGGGAGGGAATGCCGAAATTGTACGACGAAGGCGCATCAATGAGTCAGCGCCCTGCCGAGCGCCGCGGATTATAACCGATCGCCCCCCGGCGGGAATGCGTTACCGTCTGGAATCGCCGCCCGTCACCGCGCCGCCTCAAGCAGGTTGTGCGTGCGTCGCGAACCACACGAGGCAAGCCGCGCCCGCGATCATGCAATAGACGCCGAACGCCGCCAGCCGGCCGCGGCCCTCGAAGTAGCGCATCAGGAAGCGCACGCTGAGATAAGCCGCGATCGCCGTCAGCACGCCCCCGAGCGCGGCGTCGGCAAGCTGACCAGGCGCCCGGAACAGCTTCGGCACCTCGAGCACCCCCGCCGCAAAGATGATCGGCGTGCCCAGCAGGAATGCGAACTCCGCCGCCCTTTCCGTCGTCAGTCCCGCCGCATTGCCGGCGATCATCGTCAGCCCGCTGCGCGAAAAACCCGGCACCAGCGCGCCGATCTGCGCAAGCCCGACAAGGAACGCCTGTTTGAAGCTCAACCGCTCGGGAGGACGGTGTGCGCGCGCGCGCTGCAGGCGGTCACCGAGCCAGAGCAGCAAGCCGTTGACAATCAGCGCCAAGGCGACGATGCGCAGATCGTGAAACACCCGCTCGAGCCGCTTCTCAAGCACGAGCCCGACCAAACCGGCCGGAATTGTGCCAATGATGAGCGCCCACATCATGTGCCCGTCGTCACTGTGCCGGCCCCCAAGCGTGCCGAACCACCCCTTCACCAGATCGATCCAGCGCTTCCTGAAATACCAGAGCAACGCCACCGCGGTGCCGAGGTGCAACGCGACAAGGAAGGGAATCAGCTGCGGTGCGTGCGCGTCGATATGCATCCCGATCAGTCCCGGCGCGAGCAACGTATGCCCGAGACTGCTCACGGGAAAAAGTTCAGTCACGCCTTGCAGCACGCTCAAAAAAATCAGGAACCAAAGACTCACGCGTCAATCCTTTTTTGCAGAAAATGCACCAATTCCGTTAAAAAAACCGGCCGGCCACAGCGGGCCAACGCGCCGAAACGCGACCGATTATGCCTACGTGAACCGTGGCCGCCAAGTCACAGCCCCGATTATTTCTCTTTAAAAATTGGGCCAAAACGCCATGTGTCAGTCATAATCGGCCCCGACAATCGTTGCGATGTAAACGTTCTCAGCCCGTTCTTGACCCATCAGCACTACCGGACTGTACCGACAGCAATGAAACATACCATCAAGGATGTCGCCGCCTACGCCGGTTTCTCGATTGCAACGGTCTCGCGCGCGATCAACGCGCCGCACACGGTCAATCGGGTGACGCTTGCAAAGATACGCGAGGCGATCGAGGCGTTACAGTTCCGCCCGAGTCCGCTCGGCCGGCAGTTGCGCGGCGAGCGCACGCGCCTTGTCGGCGTCGTGCTGCCCACACTCGCGAACCCCGTATTCGCCGAATGCCTGCAGGGCATCGACGATCTCGCCGCGAGCCAGGGGTATCGCCTCATGCTCATGACGACGCAATACGATGCGGCGCGCGAGCGCCATGCGATCGAGACACTGCTTGCACAGCGCGTGGAAGGGCTCATCCTGACGGTCGCCGATGCCGACGCGCATCCGCTGCTCGACAAGGTCGAGGACGACGGCATCGTGTACGTCCTCATGCACAACGACACGGTGCGGCGCCCGTCGGTGTCGGTCGACAATCGGCGTGCCGCGTTCGATGGTGTGCGCATGCTGATCGAGCACGGCCACGAGCACATCATGATGCTCGCCGGCACCCTCGCGGAATCGGACCGCGCCCGGCTGCGCTACCGGGGCTACACGGAAGCGATGCTGCAAGCGGGCCTCGCGCCGGCGCCGGCGCTCGAAGTCGATTTCAACGCCGACGAGCTCGCGCCTTCCGTCCTCGCTCATCTGAGCTCGGGCTCGAGCCGGCCAACCGCCCTCTTTTGCAGCAATGACCGGCTTGCCATGGTCGTCATGAGCGGCCTGCGCCGCGCGCATTTCGCCGTGCCCGAAGACATGTCGATCCTCGGCTTCGACGGACTCGCGGTTGGCGAACTGCTCTCGCCCCCGCTCGCAAGCGTCTGTGCCCCGAATCACGAGATCGGCTGCGCCGCCTGGGCTCGCCTCATGGCGCGCATCGAAGGCGGCGACGACGGCGAGTCGCTCTCGCTCACGCTGCCGCATGCGCTGCGCAAAGGGGCCACTATCGGCGCGCTTTCCGCTGCGGCTGGCTCCGCGCTGCCCGCAGTGCCCGCAGTGCCCGTGCAGCCCGCCGCTTGATCGAGCAGCCCAAAGAACCGGAGGCGCCGAAAGCGCTGTAAACCGCATCGGGCATCGGCACGCCTTCATCCCTTCGACGCAAGGAGGCCTCACGTGACACGTCGTACATCTTCCGTCCGCGCGCGTTTTACGCGTCTCGTCTGCACGAGTGCGGCGGCGCTCGCTGCCGCACTGCCGCACACCAGCCCGGTGCACGCCGAAGAAACCGCCGTTTGCTACAACTGTCCGTCCGAATGGGCCGACTGGGCCGGCCAGCTGAAGGCCTTCGAAAAAAAGACCGGCATTCACGTGCCCTCGGACAACAAGAACTCGGGGCAGGCCATCGCCCAAATGATCGCCGAGAAGAGCCCCGTCGCCGACGTCGTATATCTCGGCATATCGGCGGCGATCCAGGCCAAGGCCAAGGGCGTCGTTGTGCCCTACAAGCCGCAACACTGGGATGACATCCCGCCCGGCCTCAAAGACCCGCAGGGTTACTGGTTCGCGATTCATTCGGGCACGCTCGGGTTTTTCATCAACAAGGACGCCCTCGAAGGCAAGCCTGTGCCCACTTCATGGGCCGATCTGCTCAAGCCCACGTACAAAGGCATGATCGGCTACCTCGATCCGTCGAGCGCGTTCGTCGGCTATGCGGGTGCCGTCGCCGTCAATCAGGCGCTGGGCGGCACGCTCGATAACTTCGAGCCTGGGCTCGAGTGGTTCAAAGCGCTGAAGAAGAACGCTCCGATCGTGCCGAAGCAGACGGCCTACGCGCGCGTGCTCTCAGGCGAGATTCCGATTCTCATCGACTACGATTTCGACGCCTATCGCGCCGAGTACAAGGACCACGCGAACGTCTCATTCGTGATTCCTAAGGAAGGCACGATCACAGTGCCCTACGTGATGAGTCTGGTCAAAGGCGCACCGCACGAAGCGAACGGCAAGAAAATTCTCGACTTCGTTCTCTCCGACGAAGGCCAGACAAAGTGGGCGGACGCGTTTTTACAGCCGGTGCGTGCGAGCGCAATAAGCAAGGCAGCCGCGGCGAAATTCCTGCCGGCAAGCGAATATGCACGCGCCAAGCCCGTCAACTTCGAGAAGATGGCCAAGCAGCAGCAGCCGTTCGGCGAGGCATACCTGAGAGTCATGCATTGACACGCCTTCGGTCAGCCGGCCTGCGCTCGTAGCGCGCTTGGCCGGCCCGCCAGGCGCACGGCGGTGGATTTCGGATGCCTTGAGCATCCAACTCCGCCCCAGCAGCCTTTTGCAACCTGCAACCTGCAACCTGCAACCTGCAACCTGCGGCTTACATCATGCACGACATCACGTTTCCCCTACGCTGGCGCATCGCACTCATTGCGCCCGCGCTCGCCGTCTTCACCGCCTTCTGGCTTCTGCCGATGGCCGTTCTCGTCGAGCTCAGCGGCAATGGCCACGCACTCCAGACTTATCGCGCGCTCATCACCAACACGCGTTATATGGGAAGCCTCGGTGCGACCGTCGCACTTTCCGCGGCCGTCACCGTCACCACGCTCGTGCTTGCCGTGATCTCGGGCCTTTTCCTCGCACGCCGCCAATTCCCGGGCAAGCGCGCGCTCGTCGCGCTGCTCACGTTTCCGCTCGCGTTTCCCGGCGTCGTCGTCGGCTTCATGGTCATCATGCTCGCCGGCAGGCAGGGGCTCATCGGCGCGATCACCGCAAAACTCACCGGCGACAAGTGGGTATTCGCCTATTCGATGACGGGCCTCTTCTGTGGCTACCTGTACTTTTCGATTCCACGGGTGGTCGTGACTGTGATGGCGTGCGCGTCGAAGCTCGACCGGTCGCTAGAGGAAGCCGCGCGCTCGCTCGGCGCCTCACCTTGGCAAATCATGCGCGACGTCGTCCTGCCTGGGCTCGCGCCGGGGCTTGTCGCGGCCGGCGCAATCTGCTTCGCGACGGCCATGGGCGCCTTCGGTACGGCCTTCACGCTCGCCACCGATATCGACGTGCTGCCAATGACGATCTACACCGAGTTCACGCTCAACGCGAACATGGCGACGGCCGCGGGCCTGTCGATCCTGCTCGGCATCGTAACCTGGCTCGTGCTGGCGCTTGCGCGCAGCGCGACGGGCTCGGCCGTCGCAGCCACGGCATAAAAGCGCGCAAAGCGAGGTTTCAAACCGGAGTCCGTTTTACGATGAACGTGGTCGATACCGCTACCGATACCGGCACCAACGCCACGCCTGAACGCGGTGCGCGCCGCAACGCGGCACTCTTGCCGTCGCGACGCCTGCTCGCACTCGGTCAATGGGCCGTCACGCTCGCGCTTTGTGCGTTTCTGATCGTCCCCGTCGTGATGTCGGTCATGGCCGGTCTCACGGTGAACTACTTTCGCGGCGTGTCGAGTGGGCTGACGCTGCGCTGGCTCGGCGAGGTCTGGACGCAGTATCACGCGTCCGTCTTTTTATCGATTGAAGTGGCCGCGGCCACGCTCATTGTCACGCTTGTGCTCGGCGTGCCGGCCGGCTACGCGCTCGCGCGTAGCAAAACGCGCGCGGCACGGCTCGTGGAAGAGCTGCTGGTGTTGCCGATCGCGCTGCCCGGCCTCGCCTCGGCGCTCGCGCTCATCGTCGTCTACGGCGGCTTCTCTGCGTTTCGCATGAGCGCCTGGTTCATCGTCGCGGGCCACGTCGTCTTCACGCTGCCGTTTATGGTGCGAGCCGTAGCCGCTGTAGCCGCCGGCGCTGGTCTGCGCACGCTCGAAGAAAGTGCGGCAAGCCTCGGCGCGACATTCGTGCAGCGCTTCGTGACGGTGGTTCTGCCCAATCTTCGGCCCGGCATCGTTGCGGGCGCGCTCGCCGTGCTCACGCTGTCCATCGGCGAGTTCAATCTGACCTGGATGCTCCACACGCCCATGACGAAGACGCTGCCCGTCGGGCTGGCCGATACGTACGCGTCGCTGCGTATCGAGATCGGCAGCGCGTACACGATCCTTTTTCTCGTCATGACGATGCCACTGCTCGTGGCGATGCAATGGCTCGGCGTTGACGCCACAGGGCAACGCGCACCGCGCGCCGGTGCGCCTCGCTAGGGCCCGTCATCCTTCCTGCCGCAATGAAACTGCCCCCCGTTCCCATCGCCCTGTCTCGCTGCGCAAAAACGTTCCGCGGCACGCGCGTGCTCGAGCCGCTGGACCTCGCGATCAACGCGGGCGAGACAGTCGTGCTCCTCGGCCCTTCGGGCTGCGGTAAAACGACGACCCTGCGCATCATCGCCGGGCTCGAAATGCCCGATACCGGTGGCAAGGTCTCGTTCGGCGACGAAGACGTCACGCGCCTACCCATCGAACGGCGCCGGGTCGGCATGGTGTTTCAAAGCTATGCGCTTTTTCCAAATCTGAATGTTCGCGACAACATCGGATACGGCCTGAAGATCGCGAAGATCGAGCCGGCACTCGCGCATCGGCGCATTGACGAACTGCTCGCGATGATGCGGCTCGAAGCCCATGGCGAGAAGCCGATCGATCAGCTCTCCGGTGGACAGCGTCAGCGCGTCGCGCTCGCCCGCGCGCTCGCGCGCGAGCCGCGTGTTCTTTTGCTCGACGAGCCGCTCACGGCCCTCGACGCGCAGCTGCGCGATACGCTGCGCCGCGAAATGAACGCGCTTTTGCGCGGGCTCGGTGTAACGACGGTTTACGTGACGCACGATCAGGCCGAGGCGATGGAGCTTGGCGAGCGCATTGTCGTCATGAGCGCTGGGCGTATCGAGCAGATCGGCACGCCGCGCGAGATCTACTACCGGCCCGCAAACCGGCATGTCGCGCAGTTCGTCGGCACGATCAATCGTCTCGCGGGACAATGGCACAATGGCGCACTCGCGACGAAGGGCGGGACCCTCGCGGTGCCGCTGGCGCTGGTGCAAGCGCCGGGGAGCGAAATTTTTTTTCGCCCCGAGGACGCGCGCCTGGTCGACCCGGCACACGCGCCGCTCGTCGGCGTGGTCGTTGGCGTGTCGTTCCTCGGCGAGCGCACCCGTGTAACCATAAGCGGTGCAGCGCCCGACGCACTCATCGTCGACGCACCGGGCCGCATGGCACTCGTATGCGGCGAGACCGTCGGCATCGACGTGGCACCCGAGGGG
>JAXDQB010000522.1:0-3162 GCA_034668065.1 Paraburkholderia sp. | reverse complement strand
CAGCATGATCGCGCGCGGCTTCGGCCGCATCGTCAATATCACGAGCTCGGCCGTGAAGGCGCCGATCGATGTCCTCGGGCTGTCGAACGGTGCGCGCTCGGGCCTGACGGGGTTCGTTGCCGGGGTTGCGCGCTCGGTGGCCGCGCATGACGTGACGATTAACAACTTGCTGCCCGGCCTGTTCGACACCGATCGCGTCAAGACGACCTTCGCCGCGCAGGCGCAAGCCTCGGGCATCAGCATCGATGCGGCGCGCCGCGCCCGCATGAAGAGCATTCCGGCCGGCCGCTTCGGCAATCCCGCCGAATTCGGCAAGGCGTGTGCGTTTCTTTGCAGCGCGCACGCCGGCTATATCACGGGGCAGAACTGGCTCGTTGACGGCGGCGCTTATCCTGGAACGTTTTGAAAAGAGGAGCCGCATGATGAACGCAAGCGTCGCATTGATCGCTCACGATCACAAGAAAGACGATATCGTGGCCCTCGCGGGCGAATACGTCGACCTGCTGCGCCGGTGCAGACTCGTCGCGACGGGCACCACAGGAGGCCGTATTGCCGATGCGCACGGGCTCGAGGTGGAGCGCATGCTCTCGGGGCCGCACGGGGGCGACCTCCTGATCGGCGCGCGGCTCTCGCAAGGCGAAATCGACGTCGTCGTGTTCCTGCGCGACCCGATGACCCCGAAGCCGCACGAGACCGATATCAACGCACTCGTGCGCGCGTGTGACGTTCACAACGTGCCCTGCGCGACGAATGTCTCGACGGCACGGATGATTCTCGATGCGCTGGCGCGGCGCATGGGCGGCGGCTGAACGCGGCCGGCTTTGTGTCTTACGCATAGCACGCATAGCACGACGGCGGCCCGCTTGGCGGCATTGACTTGTACCACCGGCGAGCACGCACCCCCCAAACTACCCCGAACAACACCATGAAGGAGAGCACGATGGCAAAGGCAATTCGTTTCGAGCGGGTCGGCGGCCCGGAGGTATTGCAGTGGGTTGACGTCGAAGTGGGTAATCCGGGCCCAGGCGAAGTCCGCCTCAAGCATCATGCGGTGGGACTCAATTACATCGACGTCTACTTCCGCAATGGGCACTATCCGTTGCCGCTGCCTGGGGGGATCGGCATGGAGGCGGCCGGCGTCGTCACGGCGACGGGCGCCGGGGTGAACCAGTTTAAGCCGGGCGATCGTGTGGCCTACGTCGCGCGTCCGCCCGGCGCCTATGCCGAGGAGCGCGTGCTGTCTGCGGACAAGCTCGTCAAGCTGCCCGACGCGATTTCGTTCGACGATGCCGCCTCCGCCATGTTGCAAGGGCTGACGGCGCAATATCTGCTGCGTCGAACGTACCGCGTAGAGCCGGGCGAGACGATCCTGATCCATGCCGCGGCCGGCGGCGTCGGCCTGTTCGTTTGCCAGTGGGCGAAGGCGCTCGGCGCGACGGTGATCGGCACGGTCGGCTCCGACGAGAAAGCCGAGCTGGCCAAAGCACACGGCTGCGACCATCCGATTGTCTACACGCGTGAGAACTTTGCCGAGCGAGTGAAGGAGGTAACGGGCGGTGCGGGTGTCCCTGTCGTCTACGATTCGATCGGCAAGGATACCTACAAGGGCTCGCTCGATTGCCTCGCGCCGCTCGGCTATTTTGTCTCCTTCGGCAGCTCGTCGGGGCCGGTGCCGCCTGTCGAATCGTCCGAGCTCGCCAACCGCGGGTCCCTGTTTTTCACGCGGCCGACGCTCTTTAGCTACATTGCGAAGCGCGAGTGGCTCGATACGATGGCGGGCGAGCTTTTTGACGTCATTGCATCGGGCAAAGTCAAGACGAACGTTCGGCAGCGCTATGCGCTGAAGGACGCGGCCGCCGCCCATCACGATCTCGAGGCTCGCAAGACGACGGGCTCGACGATTCTCATACCTTGACGAACGCGCCTTTGGGGCGATGCGCCGCAACATCGCGGCAGCAACGCCCCCAATTGGCGCAGCGTCTGCCAAGCAGCACACGCACTGCGCTTTTCGCATGAACCGACCCTATCCCGATTCGCCACTCGGCGCTGCGCTAAGCTCGCCGCCGCGTCACTATGCCTACGCGGTCGCGATCTGCGCCGCGATCACAGGCATCGCCAGCCGGTTGACGACGCACGTCGATCTCACGAACCTGGTAATGCTCTATCTGCTCGGCGTGATCTTCGCCGCGGTGAAGCTGGGGCGGGGGCCGGGCGTCTTGCTTTCGTTTCTCTCGGTAGCCGCCTTCGATTTCTTTTTCGTGCCGCCGCGGCTTTCGTTCTCCGTCGGCGATACGCAGTATCTCTTGACGTTTTTCGGCATGCTGCTCACCTCGCTCGTGATCAGCCATCTGACCTCGAGCCTGCGCCGCGAGGCGAACGTGGCGCACCAGCGCGAGCGGCGCACGAGTGCGATGTATGCGATGGCCCGCGAGCTGTCAGCTGCGTTGACAACGGAGCAGATCGTCGAGATCGGCAGTCGCCACGTTAGCGATGTGTTTCGCGCGCGCGTCGCGATGCTTTTGCCGGAAACCGGTGCTGACGGCAGCGACAAGGTGAAGCGGAAAAAGGGGCATCCCGATGAGGCCGCGCCGATCGATGTCGACACGCTCGATGTCGACGTGGGACAGTGGGTGTACGACAAGCAGCAGCCCGCGGGGCGGGGTACCGATACATTGCCCGCGGCTCAAGCGCTTTATTTGCCGCTGAAGGCGCCGACGCGCACGCGCGGCGTGCTCGCCATCGTCACAGGGGATAGTCGCGAACTCGAGCCGCCCGAGCAACAGCGGATGCTCGACGCGTTCGCGGCGCAAATCGCGCTGGCGCTCGAGCGGGTCCACTATGTCGAGATTGCACGCGACGCGCTTGTCAGCATGGAGTCGGAACGTCTGCGCAACTCGCTGCTGTCGGCGATTTCGCACGACTTGCGCACGCCGCTCACCACTATCGTCGGCTTCGCGTCGATGCTCGCGCAAGCGCAGAAAACGAGCGGCGCGCCGGCCGACGACCTGGTCGATGCAATCCACGAAGAGGCGTTGCGCATGACAGGGCTCGTGACCAACCTGCTCGACATGGCGCGCCTGCAGGCGGGCGGCGTTCAGGTGAACCGGCAGTGGACGCCGCTCGAAGAGACGGTCGGCGCGGCGCTGCGTGCGACAAAGCGTT
>JAXDQB010000521.1:0-5415 GCA_034668065.1 Paraburkholderia sp. | reverse complement strand
CATGGTCATCCAGCAGTACTTCAACAAAGATCTTGAGACTGCTTCGCAGATCATGCTAAAGGTGCATCGTGAGGGCAGGGGGATTTGTGGGGTCTTTTCGCGAGATGTCGCGGCGACCAAAGTTGAGCAAGTCGTTACCCATGCACGGCAGGCGGGGCATCCGTTGCAGTGCGTGATGGAGGAAGCATGATTGCCCAGGAACTGGAAGTCAGCTTGCATATGGCGTTCATGGAAGCGCGCCAGGCACGGCATGAGTTCATTACGGTTGAACATCTTTTGCTGGCGTTGCTGGACAACCCGACAGCCGCAGAGGTGTTGCGCGCATGCGCGGCCAACATTGAGGATCTGCGTCAGAACCTGCGCAACTTCATTCACGACAACACTCCGACGGTGCCCGGCACCGAGGACGTCGATACGCAGCCTACACTTGGCTTTCAGCGTGTCATCCAGCGTGCGATCATGCACGTGCAATCCACCTCGAACGGCAAGAAGGAAGTCACGGGCGCCAACGTGCTCGTCGCGATCTTCGGCGAGAAGGATTCGCACGCGGTCTACTACCTGCAGCAGCAGGGCGTGACGCGGCTCGACGTCGTGAACTTCATCTCGCACGGCATCGCCAAGACAAGCAGCGGCGATGCGGCGAAGGCTGGCGACACGAACGCCGAATCTGAAGACGCCGCATCGCAGAAGGAAACGCCGCTTGCCCAGTTCACGCAGAACCTGAACCAGATGGCGAAGGATGGCCGGATCGATCCGCTCATCGGACGAGAGTCTGAGGTCGAGCGAGTCGTCCAGGTGCTCTGCCGGCGGCGCAAGAATAACCCGCTACTTGTCGGCGAGGCCGGCGTGGGCAAGACAGCCATCGCTGAGGGGCTCGCCTGGCGCATTACGCGCGGCGAGGTGCCCGATATTCTCGCTGATGCGCAGGTCTATTCGCTCGACATGGGTGCGTTGCTCGCGGGCACGAAGTACCGTGGCGATTTCGAGCAACGCCTCAAAACGGTGCTCAAGGAACTCAAAGAGCGTCCGCACGCAATTCTCTTCATCGACGAGATCCATACCCTGATCGGCGCGGGCGCCGCATCGGGCGGCACGCTTGACGCGTCGAACCTGCTCAAGCCGGCGCTTTCGTCGGGCACGCTCAAGTGCATCGGCGCGACGACGTTCACGGAATATCGCGGCATTTTCGAGAAGGACGCGGCGTTGTCGCGGCGCTTCCAGAAGATCGATGTGACGGAGCCGACGGTCGAGCAGACGGTTGCGATCCTGCGCGGGCTGAAGTCACGCTTCGAGGAACACCACGGCGTCAAGTATTCGTCGGGCGCGCTCTCGGCGGCGGCTGAGCTGTCGGCGCGCTTCATCACCGATCGCCATTTGCCCGACAAGGCGATCGATGTGATCGATGAGGCCGGTGCGGCGCAGCGCATCCTGCCGAAGTCGAAGCAGAAGAAGACGATCGGCAAGGGCGAGATCGAGGAAATCATCTCGAAGATTGCGCGAGTGCCGGCGCAAAGCGTGTCGCAGGACGACCGCAGCAAGCTGCAGACGCTCGACCGCGATTTGAAGGCTGTCGTTTTCGGCCAGGATCCCGCCATCGACGCGCTTTCCGCTGCCATCAAGATGGCGCGCGCGGGTCTCGGCAAGACCGACAAGCCGATCGGCGCATTCCTGTTCTCAGGGCCGACCGGCGTCGGCAAGACCGAGGTGGCCCGGCAGCTCGCGTTCACGCTTGGCATCGAGCTCATCCGTTTCGACATGTCGGAGTACATGGAGCGGCACGCCGTGAGCCGTTTGATCGGCGCGCCGCCGGGTTATGTCGGCTTTGACCAGGGCGGCCTTCTTACCGAGGCGGTGACGAAGAAGCCACACTGCGTGCTGCTGCTCGACGAAATCGAGAAGGCGCACCCGGACATATTCAATGTGCTGCTGCAGGTGATGGATCATGGCACGCTCACCGACAACAACGGCCGGAAAGCGGATTTTCGAAACGTCATCATCATCATGACGACGAACGCCGGTGCTGAATCGATGCAAAAGGGCACGATTGGCTTTACGAATCGCCGCGAAACCGGCGACGAGATGGCCGATATCAAGCGGTTGTTTACGCCCGAGTTCCGCAATCGGCTCGATGCGATCATCAGCTTCCGCTCGCTTGATGAAGAGATCATCATGCGGGTGGTCGACAAGTTCCTTATGCAGCTGGAAGATCAGTTGCACGAGAAAAAGGTCGATGCGCTGTTCACCGATGCGCTGCGTAAGCATCTCGCGAAGAACGGCTTTGATCCGTTGATGGGGGCGCGGCCGATGCAGCGCTTGATACAGGACACGATCCGCCGTGCGCTCGCCGACGAGCTGCTGTTCGGCAAGCTGATTAGCGGTGGGCGCGTAACAGTCGATGTCAACGAGAGCGACAAAGTCCAGCTGACGTTCGATGAAAACGCGGCGCCCAGCAGTCCGAGCCCGGAAACGGTGGAAGTCGAATAAGAAACGAGCGCGGCGCATCGGTCGCCATTACGCAAACGGCGCGGAATCGTTCCCGCGCCGTTTGCGTTTTGCGATAGGGGGCTCCGCGCAGTTGGCCGGGGCGGGGCGGTCAGTGCTTGCCGGTGCTGCCGAAACCGCCCGCGCCTCGTTCGCTTTGGGCGAATTCGTCGACGATATTGAACTGTGCCTGCACGACCGGGACGATCACGAGTTGTGCGATACGCTCCATCGGGTTGATCGTGAACGTCGTATGACCGCGGTTCCAAGTCGAAATCATCAGTTCTCCCTGATAGTCCGAATCGATCAGCCCGACCAGGTTGCCCAGCACGACCCCGTGCTTGTGTCCGAGCCCCGAGCGCGGCAAGATCAGCGCCGCGTAACCGCTGTCGCCGACGTGGATGGCGAGCCCCGTCGGCACGAGGGTGGTCTGGCCCGCCTCGAGTATCAGGGGGGTGTCGAGGCAAGCGCGCAGGTCGAGGCCCGCGCTGCCCGGCGTGGCGTAAGCGGGCAGATGATCGCGCATGCGCGCATCCAAAATCTTCAAGTCGAGTTTCATGCGATTGAGTGGGGAAATAAAAAAATAGGCCGGGCCGGCCGGACACCCGCCGGATACCGCCGGGCGCCCGCCATTAAGCAGTGGACTCGCCACGCGTGAGTTCGAACGCTTCGGCGAGCAGTTCGTAGGAGCGCAGTCGCGCGCCATAGCTGCCGGCCACGGTCAGAATGATTAGCTCGTCCGCGTTGAACCTCGTTCTCAGCTCGAGCAAGCGTTCGGTTACGGTCTCCGGCGTGCCGACGACGCTGCGCGCCTTCTCTCGTTCGATCACGAGCCGTTCCCGTTCGCCGTACTGCTGCGAGGCGGCTTGCGACAATGACGGAATCCGGACGTTGAGCCCGTATGCCACCTGCACGCGGCGCAAGTCCACGGCCTTTTCGAGCACCTGCGCTTCTTCCTCGGTGTCGGCGCAAATGGCGAAAACTGCGGCGGCGAGATAGGGCTTCGCCTCATGGCCGGGTTGAAAGCGTTCCCTGTAGGCGAGGCCGACGTGATGACCGAAATGTGCGTTGATGAAGTGCGCAAACGCGAAACGCATACCGAGCCGTGCCGCGAGATGTCCGCCGAAATCGCTCGAGCCCAGCATCCAGAGCTGTGGGCGCGTCGGGATCTGCGGCTGCAGGACAATATCGTAGGCGAGATGATCGCTCGGCAATTTGCCGTCGATCAGCGCGACGAGATCGCTGACCTGCTCGGCGAAAATGTCGCCCCGATTGTAGGAACCCCCGGCGACTGCCTGCGCCGTGCGCATGTCTCCCCCCGGCGCGCGGCCAACGCCGAGGTCTACGCGGTTGGGAAACAACGCCTCCAGCATCAGGAACTGCTCGGCGACCTTGAAGGGGCTGTAATACGGCAGCATCACGCCGCCGGAGCCGATTCGGATGCGCTTGGTCACGCTGCCCAGACGTGCCAGCATCACTTCCGGGCACGGATTGGAGACAGCCAGCAGGCCGTGGTGCTCCGCACACCAGTAGCGCGTGTAGCCCAGGTCGTCGGCGAGCTGTGCGAGATCGACGGTAGCGGCGATCGCATCGGCGGCGGTGTGTCCGTCGATGACAGGTGTTTGGTCGAGCACCGAAAGTAGAGTCATAGCAATACCGCTTCCAAGTTTGCCGAGTCTATCGGAACAGTCGGGTTTATCGCGTCCGATCGCCCCTATCCAATTCCCCGGGACCCCCTGATACGCGCAAGCGCAAGCTGATCAGGAGATAAGGCTTGCGTCGGGCAGCCGGCTCGCGATTTCGCCAACGAGCGTCGCCGCCAGCGTCGCCTTGTCCATCCGGGGCAGGCGCGTGAGCCCTTGCTCGTCGAACAGCACGACCTCATTGTCGTCGCGGCCGAACGTCTGCGGGCCCAGGTTGCCGACGAGCAGCGGCACGTTCTTGCGCACGCGCTTTTCCTCGCCGTGCACGTCGAGTTCGCCACTCTCGGCCGCAAAGCCGACGCAGTAGGGCGCGTTCGGCAACTGCGCGACCGTCGCGAGAATGTCTGGATTCTCGACGAACGAGAGGCTGGGCACGCGATGCTCGACACTCTTCTTGATCTTTTCGCCGCTTACGCGCTCCGCGCGCCAGTCCGACACGGCGGCGACCGAGATGAAGACGTCGCAGTCGAGTACCGCCTGCAAGACGGTGTCGTACATTTGCGCGGCCGTTTCCACGTCTTCGCGCACCACGCCCCAGGGCGTCGGGAGCGCAACCGGGCCGGCAATGAGGCGAACTTCGGCGCCGGCCTGCTGCGCGGCGCGCGCCAACGCAAATCCCATTTTTCCGCTCGAGCGGTTCGTGATGCCGCGCACGGGATCAATGGGCTCGAACGTGGGTCCGGCTGTGATCAGCACGCGCCGGCCCGCGAGAATCTTCGGGCGAAAGAATGCGACGATCGCCTCGTACGAAGCATGCGGCTCGAGCATGCGTCCGTCGCCAGTTTCGCCGCATGCCTGCGCGCCCGAATCGGGGCCGAGCACGACTATGCCGTCGGCACGCAGCTGCGCGACGTTGCGCTGCGTGGCCGGATTTGCCCACATTTCCCGGTTCATCGCCGGCACGACCAGCAGCGGGCAGTTGCGCGCGAGACATAGTGTGGACAGCAGGTCGTCGGCCATGCCGTGCGCGAGCTTGGCGAAAAAATCGGCCGAAGCGGGGGCGACAACGATCGCGTCCGCTTCGCGCGACAAATCGATATGCGCCATGTTGTTGTCGACGCGCTCGTCCCACTGGCTCGTGAAGACGGCGCGCCCTGAGAGGGCCTGCATCGTGACCGGCGTGATGAAGTGCGTCGCCGCCTCGGTCATTGCGACTTGCACTGTCGCGCCGGCCTTCGACAAAAGGCGCGTCAACTCGGCGATCTTGTAGCAGGCGATGCCGCCCGTCATG
>JAXDQB010000520.1:0-3590 GCA_034668065.1 Paraburkholderia sp. | reverse complement strand
GCGATCAAGGATTCGGGCGTGAAGGTGAGCGACATCGACGACGTGATTCTCGTCGGCGGCATGACGCGCATGCCGATGGTTCAGGAAACGGTGAAGGAGTTTTTCGGCAAGGACCCGCGCCGTGACGTGAACCCCGACGAAGCCGTTGCCGTGGGCGCAGCGATCCAGGGCCAGGTGCTTTCGGGTGATCGCAAGGACGTGCTGCTGCTCGACGTGACACCGCTTTCGCTCGGAATCGAGACGCTCGGCGGCGTGATGACGAAGATGATCAACAAGAACACCACGATTCCGACGAAGCACGCGCAGGTGTACTCGACGGCGGACGACAATCAGTCGGCCGTGACTATCAAGGTGTATCAGGGCGAGCGCGAGATGGCCGCCGGCAACAAGCTGCTCGGCGAGTTCAACCTCGAGGGCATTCCGCCCGCGCCGCGCGGCTTGCCGCAGATCGAAGTCGCCTTCGACATCGATGCGAACGGTATCTTGCATGTGAACGCGAAAGACAAGGGCACCGGCAAGCAAAACAAGATCACCATCAAGGCGAATTCGGGTCTTTCGGAGGCCGAGATCGAAAAGATGGTGAAGGACGCCGAAGCGAACGCCGAGGAAGATCACCGTCAGCTCGAGTTGACTAAAGTACGCAACGAGGGCGATGCGCTCGCGCACAGCACGAAGAAGGCGCTTGCCGAATATGGCGAGAAGCTCGATGCGGCTGAAAAGGAGAAGATCGAAGCGGCGCTTAAGGAGCTCGAGGAAGTGCTGAAGAACAACGCGAGCGACAAGGCGGCGATGGAAGCCAAGATCGAAGCGGTGGCCACGGCCTCGCAGAAGCTCGGCGAGAAGATGTACGCCGACATGCAGGCGGAAGGCGCAGCCGCGGCGGCGGGCGGTGCGAACTCGGGTCAAAGCGCAGGTGCAGGTGCAAGCGCAGGCGCAGGTGCAAGCGCAGGCAGGTCCGAGGACGATGTCGTCGACGCCGAGTTTAAGGAAGTGAAGAAGGACTAAGCTTCGACTTGAAGCTAAACACGGCCGGCGCCCCGTTGCGGGCGGCTGGCCGGCAACGCGCCTGGCGGACTTTCGGGTTCTCCGGGCACATTTGCTTTATGGACCGCGTGCTTGCCCGGGCCGAAATCGGCATCCGAGGCGAGCATGCGCAACGAGTCGCGAGACTCCACAGCATGCGAAAGGAGCGGCCGCGCGCGCTGCGCGGCCGGGGGCGAACCGATGGCCAAACGGGATTACTACGAGGTTCTGGGCGTTGCGAAAAACGCGAGCGACGACGAGATCAAAAAGGCGTATCGCAAGCTCGCGATGAAGTACCACCCCGACCGCAATCCGGACAGCAATAACGCGGAAGAGCATTTCAAGGAGGCGAAGGAGGCCTACGAAATGCTCTCCGATTCGCAAAAGCGGGCGGCCTACGACCAATACGGTCACGCTGGTGTCGACCCCAATATGGCGGGAGCGGGGGCGCAGGGTTTCGGCGGATTTGCCGACGCGTTCGGCGACATCTTCGGCGATATTTTCGGGCAAGCGGCCGGCGGTGGCGGCGGTCGCCGCGCGGGTCCTCAGGTCTATCGCGGCGCCGACTTGCGCTACAGCATGGAGGTTACGCTCGAGCAAGCCGCGCACGGCTGCGAAACACAGATCCGTGTGCCGAACTGGGTCTCTTGCGAGATCTGCCACGGCTCGGGCGCGAAGCCCGGCACGAAGCCGGAAACCTGCCCGACCTGTCATGGGGCCGGGGCCGTACGCATGTCGCAGGGGTTCTTCAGCATCCAGCAGACGTGCCCGAAGTGCCACGGTAGCGGCACGTACATTCCGGATCCATGCACCCACTGTCATGGTGCGGGCAAGGTGAAGGAAACGAAGACGCTCGAAGTGAAGATTCCGGCCGGGATCGACGACGGCATGCGCATCCGCTCGTCGGGGAATGGCGAGCCGGGCGTCAACGGCGGGCCGTCGGGCGATCTTTACGTCGAGATTCACATCAAGCCTCACTCGGTTTTCGAGCGTGACGGGGACGATCTGCATTGCCAGATGCCGATTCCCTTTACGACTGCGGCACTCGGCGGTGAAATCGAGGTGCCGACGTTGGCCGGCCGCGCGAGCTTCACGGTGCCGGAGGGCACGCAATCGGGCAAGACGTTCCGTTTGCGCGGCAAGGGCATCAAGGGGCTGCGCTCGAGTGTAGCGGGCGATCTTTACGTGCATGTGCAGGTGGAGACCCCCGTCAAGCTGACCGAGGGGCAGCGCGACCTGCTCAAGCAATTCGAGAAGTCGCTCGCGGACGGAGGGCCGCGTCACAGCCCGCAGGGCAAAAGCTGGTTCGACCGGGTAAAGAGCTTTTTTGACTGACACCGATCGCGAGGGCCAGTGCGGGCATGGGCGGGCAAAGTGAATGAAGGCTGACGAGCGCAACACGGTGTTCGCGCTGCTTGACGATTGCAACGCGAGCACCGAGGGCGGCTCGAGCCGCTCGAGCCGCTTGTACACAGGGTTCGTGCGGGCACACGTCTGCACGGACGGCACGCAGCTCGACGCGGTGTGCGAGGCGGCCGCGGCTGACGTGGCGGCCGGATTGAAGGCGGTTGTGCTCGGCGATTACGAGTTCGGCCGCGATCTCCATCTCACGAAAGTCAGAGAGCAGGATCCAACGCAGCGCGGCACCGCCTCGCTGCGTTTTTTATTGTTCGAGCGCTGCGCGAAGCTGTCTCGCGATGAAACCGATGCTTGGCTGGCCGGCGTGGACGGCGGCGCGTGCGAACCCTCGGTCGCGGGCGCGGCGAATGTTCTCGAGAGTGTGCCGCCCGACGCGTTCACCGCGGCAATCGCAGCCGTTCATGAGGCGCTCGTCGCCGGCGAGTCGTATCAGGTCAACTACACCTATCGACTCACGTTCGACGTCTTCGGCTCGCCGATCGGCCTGTACCGACGGTTACGCGCGCGGCAGCCCGTGCGGTACGGCGCGCTCATCGCGCTGCCCGACGACGAGTGGGTCGTGTCGTGCTCGCCCGAGCTCTTTGTCGAGAAGTGTGGCGAGCGCTTGCGGACCCGCCCCATGAAGGGCACAACGGCCCGCGGCAGTACGCCCGAGGAGGACGCGCGCGCCGAGGCGTTCTTGCGCCATGATCCAAAGAACCGCGCCGAAAACGTGATGATCGTCGACCTCTTGCGCAACGACGTCGCGCGCGTGGCGAAGATCGGGTCCGTCCGCGTGCCATCGCTGTTTTCGGTGGAGCCGTACCCGTCGATCTGGGCAATGACATCGACCATCGAAGCGGATCTGGCCGTGAGCGCATCCTTTGCCGACGTGTTGCGCGCGCTCTTTCCGTGCGGATCGATCACCGGGGCGCCCAAGCATCGGACGATGGAGCTTATCGATGAGATCGAAACCACGCCGCGCGGTCTCTACACGGGCACGATCGGCTGGTATGACGCGCTGTCCGGCCACGAGGCTCCGTCTGGCCAGGCGCAGCGGTCGCAGGTTTGCGGCGATTTTTGCCTGTCCGTTGCGATTCGCACGCTTACGCTTGCTGCGCCAAGCGCGTTAAGCGCGCCAAGCGCGTTAAGCGCGCCAAGCGCGTTAA
>JAXDQB010000519.1:0-7633 GCA_034668065.1 Paraburkholderia sp. | reverse complement strand
CGCTCCGCGTCGATTTGAGCATTCGCGTCGGCGAGCCCCTGCATGTGCGCCTGCTTCCGTATGTGTGCGGCGTCGCGCGCCGCATCGGCAAGCTGCTCGTCTGCGCATGCGAGCAGTTTTTCGGCTTGGCAGCGTGCTTGTTCGAGGAACGATGCGGCATCGAAATAATGCGTGAGTTCGCTGGCCCGAATGATGAAGCCTGGTGGCACGGGGCCTTTGAGATAGGTGATGGGAACGTTCACGAATTTACAGATAACGCGCGAGTTTGAGGATCCGTTCCATGGCGCAACCGTACGGCGCAGCAGGCGCTTGCAGGTCCGCTTGGACGTCGGCTTGGACGTCGGCTTGCACGTCCGCTTGCACGTCCGTTTGGACGTCGGGCGGCAGCAGCGAGGCAAGGAGTATTCCGACGATGCTTCGGTTCATGTCTCGGCGCCACCAGTGTGTTCCGGCCGAGAGCGCCGCCTGCGCAAGCACGTTTGGCGCCAAGCGCATGGCGTGCAAGGCCCAACCGTCGTGGAGTGCCAGCATTTGATCGCAAGCAACTGCACTGACGAGCGGGGCGAGGGCTTCTCGATGCGGTTTGAGCAGCAGATGATCGACGCATGCGAGTGCGACCAGACCGAGTGCCGCGATCAATGAGGGAAAGCGTGGCTCGAGTTCGACGAGCCGGCGCTCCTCGGCATCAAGCGTGCCGCGAAGCGGTTGTGAGGGAAAGCAGCGTCTTGCGACGATCAGCCGGTCGAGCGAAGCGCGGCAAGCGGGCCGGTTCAAGTAACTTTTTCGCCACGGTTCGAGATCGAGCCGCACCCACCACGCCTCGTGCATCCAAGCTCCGGGGCGCCACGCGAGTTGATGTAGCCGTTGCACGGCCGGATCGATCAACAACGCACTCATGCGCGTTTGCGACGCCGGCGCAAGGCAAACGTCGCCGCGGCCGTCACCGCAATCGCGAGCGCAGAAAGGGGCACAGCAAGCCATAGGCGATGCCCAGGCGCGGACGTGTGCGCGGCGGTATCCCCGCTCGGCCTGTTCGAAGTGCCCGGCAGATAGCGGTAGTCGGCACGCTGCATGATGACCGTGATGTTATCCGCCTGAAGGTTAGGCACCCCCTTCATGACCAGACTCCTGATGTCGGTATCCCTGCTCTCGAGGTTTCGGTCCGGACTGTACTTGACGAATACGGAGGCAGAGCGCGTCGGCGGATCGTAGCGGTTTGCTCCCGGGCTCTCCGCAATAGAGACCTGCGCATCAATGACGCCGTCCATGCTGCGCAGCATGCTCCCGAGTTCTTGCTCCTTCAAAAAAATGATTTTCGCCTGTTCTTGGGCCGGCGACGTCACGAGTTGCCCGGAAGGAAAGAGTTCTTGAACGGTTACCGGGCTTTGGCGCGGCAGGCCGTTCTGACGAAGCAGTTCAACTGCATTGACGAATTGCGCCTTCTCGACACGAATAGTGACGGCGTCGCCTTTGAGCACCTTCTTTTCAGCATCGATATGGCGCAGCATGAGAAGCGCGAGCATCCGATTTGCTTCGCCCTCAGGGAGGCCGCTATATAGATCGATTTTGCAGCCGCAAAGAAGCAACGCCGCGAGCAGGATGCATGCCGTGCGGGATAGGCGCTGCGTCATTGCATGTTTGTGAGTTTGTTGATGCCCTGTGAGACGGTGCCTGCCGTCTTCGCGATCAAATCCACCGTGATCACGGAGCGCAGCAACGCCGACTGTGCGTTCAGTATTTCGACCGGGCCTTTCATGACGGCTGGCAGGTCGCGGGCATTGCGAAGCGCCGTATCGATGCTTGATGCGCTCTCCTGTAGCCGGGATGCGCCAACATCTTCCGGCAGTCTGTGTTCAGGGCCGAAAAGAGCTTGCGTGAACGCGCTGACTTCCTGGGTCGAGGGCAGCGATTGGGAATCGCTTGAGTTCGCCACGGGTTTGAGGAGTAGCGTTCGGGTGGGATCGATTTCCATATCAATTTCACTTATCGAAAGACATGCCGTGCGTGCTCGATTTTGAATGCGCAGGCGCCGCGTGGGCAGGTAACGCGTGCGCAGGCTTAAGCAACATGCGCAGTGTTTCGGCTTCATCCGAGTCGTCGCCGCTCAACAGGCGTGCAGCTTCGTCGCGTTCGCCGAGGCCGATCGACATGGCCGCATCGAGTAGGTTGCGCACCTGCGGGGCGGCAACGAGATCCGCAAGCGCTTCGCGGATCACTCGTGCTTCCGAGATGAATCCGTGATTCACGGCAACGAGACCAGTCTCCGCGATCAAACGGCGTGTTTCGCTGTCGAGTGCGCTCATCAAATTTTCTGGATGATGCCGGTCATCATGTCCTTGACGGCTTTCATGACCGCGCTTTCATAGCCGATGAAAACCGAGTACTGCTGGATGGCGAATTGGGCCTCCAGCATCCGGGCGGGGTCGTTCAGATCCACGCCGGTCACCTTCGATTCGACCTTGTTGCCGGCCGCGGTGACGAGCTGAGAAAGGCGATTGTTGACGACTTCGATGTCCATGCGTGCCTCAGGGCGTGACTGTTTGATCCTTCGAACATACATGCTGTTGCGTGCCTCTATCCCGCACTTCGGGTGCTCGCGAGCCCGCTCGTCTCGCGCAGCCGCAATTGCGTGGGATTGCACAAGAACCGCTTGCGAAAGCAGTCGGTGAAATGTGCGTGGTTTGAAAAACCGCACTCCAGGGCGATATCGAGGACACGCATCGAGGTCGAAAGCAGCATCTCGCGTGCGTGAGAGAGTCGCTTTTCAAGAAGCCAACGCTTGGCCGACATCCCGTACTTTTCCTGAAACAACAAGTTGAATTTGCGCACGGGCATGTCGAACTCTTTCGCAAACCGTTCCACGGACCAATGCCGCAGGCAATTCGCCTCGACGAATTCGACAAAGGCCGCGTCACCGGACATCGCGTACCGCACGAGCGCTGAAAAGTAGCCGCGATCGAGCGCGAGGCAGTAGGCGTAAAGAAAACGGAGAAACGTATGGGGGGCCGCGTGCGTGAGCAGCACCAGCGTGTCGGTAACCCCGGAGGACGTTGCGACGATACGCACGGGCTCCGGCGCGAATCTGCCATGTGGCCTTTCATCGAGCAGATCGACAATCTCTGGATACAGCCGCTGAAAATCGGCCGAACGGAAATCGATCACGCGAAGGTCCGTGTCGGCGCCCGCATCGCAAACAATCGCGTCGCCGAGCGTCGCCACGACGCTATAGGCCGGAATCGCATGCACGGCACCCCGCACGAGCAGGCGGCCAGGATATCTGCCGTAGAGGAATCGTACTGGCTGCATGGGCGTTTCGTGACGAAATCGCGCTGTTGTGTGGAAGAGAATGGTGCCGCCTCCGACGCTCAGCGCAAATCCGGTCAGCACCTGAAGAAGTCAGGAACCGGCACATCTGTCCCGATCGTTCCCGATTGATCCCGCCCAAGTTAAGCCCGAGGCGTGCGTAAAAAGCCGCAGCTTTGGCGGAGTTTCGGAAGTCCAGGGCCGCGCAGTTATCTACGATGCATTCATTGGCTTGCTGCTGTCTCCCCTTGGCAGCGTCGTCGTAAATCCGTCTGCGAGGAAGTATGAAACAACTCGATCAGTTCAGAACGATGGTTGCCGATTTGCGGCGCCACGAGTCCGCTTTGAAGTCTCAGGCGCGTGAATACGAAACGTTGCAACGCGAGGTTTCCGGGTTGCGGGAGCGATCGGCAATTGACCCCACCGCGCGCCGAAGGTTGAAGCGGCTCGACGACGCGATGAAGTCCGGTGGGCAGCAGTTGCAAGACCAGATCGCCGAAAAGGCTGTGAGGCTGGAGGCGGCCTGCAACCAGCTCGGGGAGCGGCTCAAGGAGCTCTCCTCAAGCGGTGGTGGCCGCTCCCTCAGCGGTGACACATCAGCGAAACCCTCAGCGGGAAAGAGATTCACCCGCGCTTTTGTTTGATGCTGCTTTTTTATATGCCAATTGGAGGTTCTAAATGATGAATAGGTTGGTAAACCTCGCGCCTACGCCCTCAATGGCGCCCACGCCCATGTCCGATGTGCGGGTGAATCCACACGCGAGTACGACGGATTTCAATGCCGCGCGAAACCACGATTCGCCCGTGGGTTCGGCGATTGCGACGATGAGCGAGATGCTGGCGTTGCTCAATATTCTGTCCAATCGCATGTTCGACGATATTCAGTTGAAGACCCAGATCTCTCGCGATGCGCAGGATATGGCCAATGAGGTGGAGCAGGCGCTCTCCAAAATCCAGAATCCGACGAAAGACTCGCAGGCGGTTCCCGTGGATGTGGTCAAGTACATGAGAGACAACGGCATTCTCGTCAATGGCCGGTCGATCGATCAGTTCCTCGATAACGATTCCGGCAAGTCGCTTGACAAGGGCGACCTCTCGGCGGTCAAGGCAGCGCTGGAGTCGGTGTCGGGCCGGGCATCTGACTTCGTGCAAACGAGCCAGCTGAAAATTCAGCAGATCATGCAGACGTACAACATCACCATTTCCATGATCAACAGTTTGCAAAGCATGGGCGCCGAAGCGAACAAGTCGATCGCGCAGGCGATCCGCTAAAGACGGGAGCCTTCGGCGAGCCCGGCGGGGGACGGGCTCGCCCCCATTCACAAAAGAGACGACGATGATCATGCCGAGTTCGAATGCCGACGACGATTACGAGGTGCTGCAACGATTTTTCTCGTGTGGAGGGTCGGTCAGAATGCTGGCCGGCATCGACAAGTGCGATATGGATACGTTGTACGCGTATGCGACGCAATTGTTCGAAGCGGGCGAATTCGAGGCGGCGCGCAATATCTATGTGATTCTGGCGCGTGCGGATCACTGGAGCTTCGAATACTGGTTTGCGCTCGGCTTGTGCAGTCAGCGTCTTTCCGGCCATGAGGACGCGGTCTTCTGTTTTGGCCGGGCCGGAATGATCCATATCGACGATCCGCGCGCGTCCTATTTCGCCGGCATCAGCTATCGCATTCTCGGCAATGAGGAATACGCGCGCAAGGCATTCAGTGCGGCGATGAAATGGTGTGGGCGGCAGTCGCGATACGAGGAAATCAGGAAGAGCGCCATCGAGCAGCTTGCATGCTGCAAAACACAGGAGAACTGAACAATGTCTGCCATCTCGAGTTTGAGATTTGCGGAGTCGGCACCATTCGAGGCTTCAGTACAGCCGCTCGATGCTAGAGAGAAAAAGGCCGATGCAGCAAGCGCCCTTGCTGCATTGCCGATCGTCCCTGCGTCGGCGCAAGAGCAGGCGTTTCGCGATCTATCCCGATGGGCAAAGCCGGGGGCCGGCGCGGCCGTGACGATGCAGGCGGCGGCAAAGGCGCTTGAGCGCGTGTTCGAGCGGATGGGGGCATCGCGGCCTCATGTCGGCCTATCGACGCTGCAGGAAGTCGAAAAGCAGCCGATGGAGACGCTCATGCTCGCCGCGACCATGCTCAGCGTGCAGGCGCTCGGCGATGTCGCCTCGGCGAAGGGCAAGGCGCTCGAGATCATGAGCGATAAGCAGGAGCGGATTCGCGAGCGGGAGATCCAGGAACTGCGCGAGCAGATGGACAAGGCGATCGAGCAGCAGGAGAAGGCCAAGAAGGCGGGCATCTTCGGCGTTGTGTTCGACTGGATCGTGGCCGCCGTTGAAGTGGTTTCGGGCGTCGCCAAGATTGTCGGCGGTGTGTTGACCGGCAACGCGATGACTGTCGCCGGTGGGGTCATGGACTTGATGGCGGGCACGGCCGGCTTGGTGAAGGCGGTGGCCAACACGCTTGCGCTGATCGATACGGCGAACGCCGATAAGTACAGGTCGATCGCCGCGACCGCCGGCAAGATTCAGCTCGGATTTGAGATCGTCGGCGCTGCAATCGACATCACAAGCGCGGCACGCAACATGGTCATCACCAAGGTTATTCCGAAAGCGGCCGAAACGACGCTGCGGGAGGGGGCAGAACACGCGCTCGTCGCGGCGGTCAAGAGCGGTAGCAAGGACGCTGTCGCCAAGACCGCTCAGGAAATCGGCAAGAAAGTCGCATCGGAGGTGTCCGAGCAGGTTCTCGAGAAGCTCGGAAAGGGCGCGCTCGAGGCTTCGAAGAGTGCGGGCAAGGAGCTCGCCGCCGAGGCAACCCGGCAGTTGGGTGTCAACCGAGTGCTCGAAGCGTTCTCGAGCAAGGCGATCGAAGAGCTCGTCACCAAGGCCGTCAAGGAGGTGGCGGAAAAGGCGATCGAGCGCGGGGTGGAGGTGACTGCTAGGGAATTGACGAAGGACATCGTCAAGCAAATCCGGCGCGAGGTTATCGCCGCTGTGCTGAAGTCGTCCGCCTTGACGGCGGTCAATGTGACGCGCGCCGCGCTCAGTGCATCGAGCCAGATTGTATCGGGCGCCATCGGGATCGATCGAGCGAACCTCAAAAAGGAGATCGACCTGCTTATTCTGGATCAGCAATGGCTGCAGGCGTTCTTCCAGTTCTACGACGAGATGAAAAAGGACACGACGCAAAGAACGAAACATTTGCTGGACGATCAATCGACGGCGCTGGCGGGTGGCGTCAAGGCAATGAACGAGACGATGGCCGTGCAGGTGCGGGGTGCGGCTTCCATGGCCCACGTAGCCGCGGCGGCTATCTGATGCAAGGAGCGACAAGATGAACGAGATTCGACATTCCACGAGCGGCTCAGTCAATGCCAGCGTGCCGGCTATCGTGGCTAGCGGGGCTAGTGGGGCTAGCGGGGCTAGTGGGGCTAGTGGGGCTAGTGGGGCTAGTGGGGCGGACAGCGGGGTGGACGGCAGCACGCGCGGCGCGGGTTATTCCGATGGGCCCGCGCAGACGATCGACACGCTCATTTTTCTGGTGCAGAAGCTCAACATCGAGATGCGCGACATGGAGCGGCAGTTTGCAGGCGAATTGCATCGCATCGTTTTCGATCGCCAGTTGACCGCCTTGCAGATCAAGAGGGACGCGATCGAGAAGCAATATAGCGCTTCCATCTTTTCATCTGCGGCGGAAATCGTGTCGGGTGGGCTCGGCCTGCTCGGAGCGGCTTCGGGCAGCAAGGAGGGGGTGGCAGTCATGGACAGCCTCGGGAACAGCGGGAAAGGCATTTCCGGGTTGTACAGTGCCGACTACGCGCGCGACGCCAAGGAGAACGATGTGCAGGCCGAAGTTCAGGACGCGTATGCAAAGCAGTTCGCGCAAGCGCTCACGCAAGCGCTCGAGCGTGCCAACGATGCCTCGCATCAGTTGCGGCAGGTGACGGCCGACCTTGTGAACTTGCAGGGTCGCGTGTTGGAGGCGGTACGGTTCTGACCGGGAGGACAACCGATGACAAATGAACCCCTCGATCCGGTCTCGCGGTTCCTGAAGGCGCAGGGACTCGAGCCGCAGGTCGCCTGCTTCGAGTCGAGCGATTTCGTCATCGGTTGGCGAATTCGTGCGGAGGGCTTCGAACTCGTCTATCGAGTCGAGGCCGATCAACTGATCATTTGCGATTTCCGGACTCTCCAATCAACCGGGGGCGGCGGTGATGCGAACGGGACTGTCTTGGCCTTTGTCCGCTTCATCCACCGCGTCGAGTGTCATGTTCCGGAATTGAGCAACGTGCGCGGCATGTTCGTCGAATCCTTGGC
>JAXDQB010000518.1:0-15050 GCA_034668065.1 Paraburkholderia sp. | reverse complement strand
CCAAATGTCATTTCTGTCATTTGAATACGCACGCAAGGGGACGGAGGGATCAGACTTTTGGATATTCTGGAAATATATGTGCGGCTACCGAGGGGCGCTCAGTACACCGCCGGCATACCTGGCGGTCGGTGCTTGAAGCGTCGGTGCACCCAATAATACTGATCAGGAAACTTAGCGACCTGTTCCTCGAGGAATGCATTCATGCGACGCGCGTCCACCTCATCGCTTCCTGATGGGAAGTCCGCGAGCGGCTCGAAAATGGTCAACTTGTACCCTTGATAATCCGGAAGCACTTCGGTGACGAAGGGAACAACTCGTGCACGCCCCAGTTTGGCGAGACGAGACACTGCGGTCAGTGTGCAGGCAGGAACGCCGAAGAACGGGACAAAAACAGAGTTGTCAACGCCTTGGTCCATGTCCGCTGCGAGCATGACGGGCTTGCCGCCGCGCAGCAACCCCACGATCTTCTTGGCGCTTGTCGCACGCTCAATCATCTCGGCGCCGAATCTACCGCGTTGCTGCTTGGCCAGATCGCACATGCCTGGGTTTGACATCCGCGTATACAGCGAGGCGACCGGGAGGCGCGTGGAGTAAAGCATGCAACCGGCCTCAATGCCCACGAAGTGAAAGCCCATGAAAATGGTAGGCGGAGCGTTTTCGTCATCGAGATCGATTTTACTTTCGATCTGGACGATATCCTTGATCGATTGCGCACTGCCAAACCACTGAATGCCTCGTTCGAGATAGCTGCGAACGACATGACAAAAATGAGCTTTTGCAAGCTCGTCAAGCTCGCCGTTGGTTTTTGTAGGAAAGCAGAGGCGCAAGTTCACCAGAACAATGTGTTTGCGGCGACTTGGAAGCGCGTATAAGGCCGTGCCGAGAGCAACGCCGAGCCTTGCCACGAACTTGTACGGAAGGACGGCGAGCGTGCGAAGCAACGTCACCGTGAGCGCAAGGCTTAGGCGTTCCAAATCTTGTTCCTGAATGTAATGTGGTGATTGTGTGGAGTGGCGTAAAGCGAAATCGGACGCGCAGCGAGCGACCTTTTTGCTTGTCATCCCTCGTGGAAGTGCCGGCTCGTGACGTCAAACACAAATACCGCACAAATGTGAATGCCTTGTGACCTTGGCGAAATGCGAAGGTTGCCCAAAATGACATCGCGAATGCCGTGGTTAGCGGGAAATCTTTTCAAGGCGCGTTTCTTCGAGACGGATCATCCTGGCAATATACCGCAGATATTATTCGGCAGGGGGTAAAATGCGGCGCAAGCGGAGGCTTGATTCAAATCTCATTTAGTGGTCATTCGCTGCTCGTGTGGCCTGCATCGCGGCAGGCGCACTGAAAAGACGGTTTCCGTTTCGTCCGACCGCACGTTGATTTCCCCACCGTGTGCCTTGGCAATTTCGCGCACGATATAGAGCCCGAGCCCAAGGCTGCCGTCAGCGTCATGCCCTCGTTCGTGATCGTGATCCAGGCCCCGGCGGAGCGGGTCGAAGATCCTCGCCAAGCTCGACGGATCCAGAGCCTCCCCGCGGTTCTTGACATCGATGCGGACTTCATCGGTATTGCCGGTCACAACCACGCATACCGGTGCGTCAGGCGCGCCATATTTGATCGCGTTAAGCACAAGGTTACCAAGCGCCTGCTGCAGGCGTCGCCCATCCCAGACACCCTCGCACTTGCCCACGATCTCCAGTTCAAGGCGGCACTGCGGATGCGCAGCTCGCAATTGGTCCAGTTCATCAGCGGCGAGCTTCGAAAGATCCACCGCGCTGGGTACGATATTGATTCCAACACCGAGCTGAATCCGGTTGAAGTCAAGCAATTCATTCAGGAGCGCCTGCGTGCGAGCGCCGCTGTTGATCAAACGCGACGAGGCTCCCGTCACTTGCTCCCCGGCATTCAGCCTTGCGAGGTACAAAGCGGTCATCTGGATGGTCTGAAGCGGACTGCGCATGTCATGACCGAGCATGCCAAGGAACAGGTTGCGCGCCATGTCCACTTGCTCGCTGAAAAAGCCCACAGATTCTGCGAGTGCCTGGTCGATCGCCTCGTTAAACCGGATCATGTCGTCCACCGGCGGGGCTGCGGGCTCGCAATCGTCTACCCAGAGCCGAAGAACGCTGGCGCGCAGGGCACGGTATTCGGCGGCCAACTGGTTAATGTCGAATCCCTCACGCGCGCGTAACAGCGCGTGGGTTTGCGCCGCCGTTTCCGGGGCATCAATCGGTGTGGGGGCTCGTCCCGTCGATTTTCCGAATTGTGCTTCCCTTGTCTGGAAAGTCGTTAGGTCTTTTGCGATTGCCATCAGAATCTGTTGCGCATGATCGCGCAAAGCCGGCGATTCCATGCTGGCTGCCGCCGGCAGCAACGTCGCTGCAAACGCCTCCCATTGCGCGACGATCGCTTCCATATTGCGCTCGATGAATTCAGCCAGTCGCATGTGGCCCTCTGTGTGGAGTGGGTCCATTCAGCCGCTTCGATAAAGTGATACTACGCGCACCTGTCATCGTCAGGTATCGAAAGTGCCTAGGCACGTCGTCAGCTGAATGGTCTCGATTGCGATGTACCGAACGAAATGGCAGAGCGACCGAGTTCCTTTCGAAACCGCACAGTGCCATGATTGAACAAATTGGGCATCATGTTTGCGCAGTCCGCGTAACAACGCTTATACGCACCCGATGGTCATACAAAAACAACCCGTGGGTGACGCATGGGTGACAACCTCAGGGAGGCAGCCGTGGAAGCATCCTCAAGCCTGAATGACCTGCAAAGAAGCACGCTCGCCATTGTGCTGGCCGGCGGACGAGGAACGCGCCTCGGTCCGCTAACCGACAAACGCGTCAAGCCAGCTGTGCATTTCGGTGGGAAATACCGAATCATCGACTTCTCATTGTCCAACTGTTTGAACTCCGGCATACGCCGCATCGCAGTCGTAACACAGTACAAGGCGCATTCGCTGCTGCGCCACTTGCAGCGTGGGTGGGGTTTCCTGCGGGGAGAGTTCGGCGAATTCATCGACATGTGGCCTGCGCAACAGCGCGTGGACGGGGCTCACTGGTATCGGGGAACGGCAGACGCCGTCTACCAGAATCTGGACATCATTCACTCGATCCATCCGAAGTTCATCGTCGTGCTGGCGGGCGATCACGTCTACAAGATGGATTACACGCGTATGCTGCTCGATCACGTCGAAATGCAAGCCGACTGCACGGTGGGCTGTATCGAAGTGCCCCGCCGAGAGGCGCGTGCATTCGGTGTAATGGCGGTGGACGAGCAGCGCAACATCACGGGCTTTGTCGAAAAACCGGCCGATCCGCCTGCGGTGCCGGGCAAGCCCGACATCGCGCTGGCAAGCATGGGGATCTATGTGTTCAGTGCCGACTATCTTTACGCGCTACTGAACGAGAATATCCGCAATATTCGCAACGAACTCGACTTCGGCAAGGACCTCATCCCCCTCGTTGTTTCGCAAAAACGTGCGGTCGCTCACCCGTTTCAGATGTCCTGTGTGTCCTCGGATCCGAACGTGCCTCCCTACTGGCGCGATGTCGGCACGATCGACGCATATTGGGCGGCCAACCTCGATCTAGCCTCGACCGTCCCGACACTCGATCTGTACGACCGCAATTGGCCGATCTGGACGAATCAGGAGCAACTGCCTCCGGCAAAGTTCGTGCGCGATCTGAACGGACATCAAGGGGTGGCGACGAACCTGCTCGTGTGCGGCGGCTGTGTGATCTCCGGCTCTCAGATCTCGCGCTCGGTGCTCTCCTCGTCGGTATGCGTCAAGTCGTTCTGCAATCTCAGCGAGGCCGTTCTGCTGCCACAGGTCACAGTAAATCGCTCGTGTCGGTTGCAGCGCGTGGTTATCGATCGCGGCTGCACCATCCCGGAGGGAATGGTGATCGGCGAAGACCCGGTGGCCGACGCGGCCCGTTTTTATCGCACTGAGGAAGGCGTTGTGCTGGTCACCAGTGCCGCACTCGCCAAGGCTGCGGAGTATGTGAAAGGGACGGACGCCGAATGAGCGTGCGCGTGCTGCACGTGGGCGCCGAGTTGTATCCGTTGCTCAAGACTGGCGGCCTTGCCGACGTGCTGGGTGCACTGCCTCAGGCACAAATAGAACTCGGAACCGACGCGCGGGTGCTATTGCCGGGCTTCCCGTCCGTCATCGCCGGGCTGGAAGGCTTGCGTGAAGTTGCACGCATAGCGCCGGTTTTCGGAGTCGATAACGCCACAATCGAGTTCGGCATTCTTCGCGGCGGGGTGAATGCGGACGAGGCTGGACTGGGCATCTATGTCATACGGGCCGATGTGTTCTATCAGCGCGCCGGTAGTCCCTATGTCGACGTGACGAACCGCCCTTACGACGACAACATATGGCGCTTCGCGCTTCTCGGTTGGACCGCCGCACAACTCGCTCAATCGGCGGATGCCTCATGGCGCCCCGACATCGTTCATGCACACGACTGGCACGCTGCACTCGCTCCCGCCTATCTGCGGGCGGCAGGCGAAATGAAGGGTGCACCCATCGTGCCTTGCATCATGACTGTGCACAATCTCGCTTATCAGGGGCTGTTTCCTGCTGTGCAGTGGAACGGGCTGCGTCTGCCCGATCACTACTTCGATATCGAAGGGCTGGAGTTCTACGGTCAAATCTCGTTTCTCAAGGCGGGCCTTCACTACGCCGATCGCATCACCACAGTCAGCCCGAATTACGCTCGCGAGGTTCAAACAGCGGAGCACGGCGCAGGCTTGCACGGTCTGCTCAAACGCCGTACGCAAGAGTTGAGCGGGATCCTCAACGGTGTCGACTACACAGTGTGGAACCCTCTTAACGATTCCTCTATCGTTGCGACGTACGGGGCGACGCGCCTGCGGGAAAAAGCGAAGAACAAAGGCGCGCTGCAAAAGCGGCTCGGCCTGAAAGTCGATTCCGAAACGCTGTTGTTCGGGGTGGTCAGTCGGCTGACTCAGCAGAAGGGCTTCGACCTTTTGCTTGAGGCGGTGCCCGAAATCGTCAAGCGTGGCGGCCAGCTCGCGGTGCTCGGCACGGGAGAGCCGCCGCTCGAGGCCGGATTGCGGCGTGCCGTGCATGCGCATCCCGAGGCGGTAGGTGTTCATCTTGGCTTCGATGAAGCACTTGCACATCTGGTCACCGCCGGCAGCGATGTCATCATGGTGCCCTCTCGCTTCGAGCCGTGCGGGCTTACCCAACTTTACGCGCTTGCATACGGATCGCTACCCCTCGTGCACCGTGTCGGCGGCCTAGCCGACACCGTGTTTGACGCATCGCTGGAAAATCTGGCAGATGGATTCGCGACGGGCTTCGTATTCGAGCGTTTCGAGCACCAGGCACTGGTTGCGGCCATTCGCCGAGCGTTTGCATTGCACGCGCGCCCTTTTGATTGGAGGCGCACGCAGCAGTGCGCCATGCAACAGAACTTCAGTTGGGAGAGCGCAGCGCAACGCTATCTCGAGTTGTATCAACTGCTGCAGAAGCCTTGACCCGCAGGGTTTCGTAGATCTTGGTTGTGCCGAACCGAACGCGTATTCCTGCACTTTGATCCGAGGGAAAAAAGTCCGACGTACACGATCTCACGTGATGATGCTCTGCGCCGTCGGCTCGAACTCGCGCGCGAGCTCCTCGGGCGTACGTCCCGCTTTTACCCGCTCGACAATGGGGGCTCGGAACTCCGTTTTCGACAAGCTACATTGACTTGTTCGCGAATCAGGGGAACGGGACGCCAGAGGCAGGTGACTCGTGAAGCCCGCTTCCAAATCGGTCCACTTCTACGGGCACTTCAGTCTCGTGCGTCTGACTGGACCCGGGGTGTAAACCTGTCGTGTGAAGGCGTGATGTCCTGGTTCCGCGTGCTCATTTCGATGCCATGGCCCTCACCCGACTGGCGCTGAAGATCCCGTACCGATAGGCTATCGCTCAGATCGACATTGGGCAGTACCGTTTCACTTACCTGAGGTTGCTCGCCTTGCGGCAGGCCCTTGCCGGCGTTTGCGAACGGCCAGTAGAAAACGCCGTTGAGGAGGCCGCCCATCGTGATGGCGGGTAGCAGGTTCGATAACAGCGGATGACTGTCGCCAAGGGCCTTGTCGATGACGTCCCCAAAAATGACGTTCGTCTGCGTGATCGCCGTGCGGACCGCCATGGGCGAGAGAAGCCCGTTCGCCACATGCCGGAGCTTCGGTTCCCATTCGAGGCCGAGACGAAGCATCTTTTTGTCGCGAATGGCTGCGATGCCGCTAAACGACAGATCCTCCGCAATCTCGCCTAGCAAGTTGATGCCCGCACGGATCGCCGCCGCTTTGGCCTGCGACTGGCTACTGAGATGCGAGTCGGCCGCGCCTGGCCCGGAAACTGGGGCGGCCGTGGGCATCAGTTGGTTGACGGCGAACTGATCGAGGCCGTAAATCAAACTGATCAACGCCCAATGTAATTTGTCCGGCACCGGCTTTGCGTCCGGATCCCTACGCTCCATGTTGGAATTTTTAAGGCGCACGTGGGACTGCACGACGATGTCGCGCATGAACGTGTACATTGTGAAGGCGATCATTTGCGCTGCCGCGCCGGATGTTTTCGAACCGAGCTGGCCTGAGAAGATGCCTCCGAGCAGGGCGCCGAATGACATGGCGGCCATGATGCCTCGAGCGTAATCACCCTGTTGTCTGTCCGTCTGCGTCGCTTTGGGATTCATGTGAGCGCGGATCGCGCCCGCAGCCAGCAATATCATCGGGAGCGCTGCGAACGACCCGCCGAGGAACGCGCGGCCCGTATCGGAGATGCCCGACTCGGCGAGCTTGTGCTCGATCTGCGCGCTTAGCATCTGCCGCGCGAAGGTCGGAAGGAGCACCGAAGCGGTGTTACGCAACGCCACGTTGGTAATCGAGGCAGCCAGTGTCGCCGCGGGTCCCTTGAACTCGTTCGCAGTAAGCGCCGACATACCACCACGCAGCCCCTTTAGCTTGCGGAACATGCCGGGCGTATCGGGGATGCCCCCGGCCTCGCTGATCCGCTGGTGCCGGGCGATGATCCGAGTGCTCGCAACCATATGCTCCGCGTTCGGAATGCCGAGGTGCGGCGTCATAGCGAGTATCACGGCGGACTCGCGCTGTCCCGGTGTCGCGTCGCTCGGATTGGGCAGCATGTCCTGCGCGATGTGTTGAATTTCTTCGGAAAGCCGCGTCGCCGAGCCGGCATCCGATTCTGCGCTCGGGCCGCCGATTCGCCCCAACGTCGACGGTTTGGCGAGTGCACCCTCGGTCAGGGCGCCCGTCATAACGTACGTGGCGAGCTCCTTGCTCGCGCGTTTCGCGTCCTCTGGCGTGATCGGACTGCTTGCGGGCCCTTCGATATTGCTGAGAGCCGCCTCCAGGCTGGCCTCGATCTCCTTGGCCTGTTCCGATGGCGAAAGCGAGAGCAGTGTTTCAACGCTCCCGTTCTTTTCCTTTGCACGTTCGGTCTGACCTGCGAGGCTCTCCTTCAGGGGGCCTTGTGATGGCATCGCCCCCGACGAATTGAATTCAGTCAACTGCTCAATGGTGGGATCGTCTTCATCGACATTGAGCGCTTCAAACACTCGCGTGCGGGCCTCGAGAGATGTTTCGAGTATCTCATTGAGACTCGGTTGCTCGGTCGTGGCTGGCCTCGCTGCGCTTGCCCCTCCGCGCGGAGTGCTCACTGTCACGCGAAGCGTGGGCCGCGTACCCGCCGTGGTCTCGGCCCCCGACATTGACGCACGACGCGATGACAACGGGATGTGGTCGCTGCGCTGCGTTTGTCGTGACGGCGAACGAGGCTCGCTTGGCGCAGTTTCCCGTGTGGCTTGTGAACTCGCTTCCGCTGGCGTCGTCGGAGCCGGAGAGCTCGAACGGTTGATCGATGAAACCATGACTACCCCTCATTCAGAATGGCCGACCTGCGGTTGGAGATTCCCAATGGAACCGCTTGAATTGTCGTGTGCAACGCTGATTGGGATTTTCGCCAAGGTCAAATTTCGGGCGCCCGAGATCGCGAAGATCTTTCGCGTGACGCGAAGCTAGGGGATTTGGGCTTCGCGAATGGTTGAGGCCCGGATCGATGGCGCCGTAGGGGGGCGATGCCATCCTTGCGCGCCCGCAAGCGAAGTGTGCGGGCGAGCGAATGCGTCAGTGTGTTTCCCGGTTACTCGCCGAGATAGGCCGCGCGCACCTTCGGATCGTTGAGCAGCTGCTTGGCGTCACCGGACATTGTGACCGTCCCCGAGTCCATCACGTAGCCTCGATTGGCGGCTTGCAGCGCGAGCCGCGCGTTCTGCTCGACGAGCAGCACCGTGATGCCCTCCTTCGATATCTCGCGCACCACTTCAAAGATCTTTTCGACCATGATTGGTGACAGGCCCATCGACGGCTCGTCGAGCAGCAGCAGCTTCGGCTTGCTCAGGATCGCGCGCGCCATCGCCAGCATCTGCTGCTCGCCGCCCGACAGCGTGCCCGCCAATTGCTTGGCGCGCTCCTTCAGGCGCGGGAAGAAGCCGAACATGCGGTCGACGTCCTTCTTGATGCCGTCCGTGTCGTTGCGCAGGTAGGCGCCCATCTGCATGTTCTCGACGATCGACATGCGCGCGAAGATCCCGCGCCCTTCCGGCACCATCGCCAGACCGCGCTTCAGGAGCTCGAACGCTGGTACGCCTCTGATCGACTTGCCGTCGTACTCGATGTCGCCCGCCGAATACGGCTTGAGACCTGTGATCGCCTTCATCGTCGTCGTCTTGCCCGCGCCGTTCGCGCCAATCAGCGTCACGAGCTCGCCCTGCTGGACTTCCATGTCAACGCCCTTGATGGCCTGGATGCCGCCATAGTTGACCTGCAAGCCCTTGATTTTCAACATTGCTGCTGCCATTAGTGGACCCCTGCGCCGAGATATGCCTCAATCACCTTCGGGTTTTTCTGCACGTCCTGTGGCAGACCCTCGGCGATCACCTTGCCGTAGTCGAGCACCGTCATCCGGTTGCACAATCCCATCATGAGCTTCACGTCGTGCTCGATCAGCAGGATCGTGCGGCCGTCCGAGCGGATCTTGTCGAGCAGGCGCGTCAGTTCCACTTTCTCCGTCGCGTTCATCCCGGCTGCCGGCTCGTCGAGTGCAAGCAGCTTCGGATCGGTCGCGAGCGCACGCGCGATCTCGAGGCGGCGTTGGTGACCGTACGACAGATTGCGCGACGTGTAGTCCGCGTACTGCAGCACGCCGACGTACTCGAGCAGTTCGAGCGCGCGTTTTTTGATCGCGCGCTCTTCCTGGCGTTCGGCCGGCGTCTTGAATACCGCGCCGAATAGGCCGTGCTTAGTGCGCACGTGGCGGCCCACCATCACGTTCTCGAGCGCGGTCATTCCGCCGAAGAGGCGGATGTTTTGGAACGTGCGCGCGATCCCGGCTTTAGCGACCTGATGCACGCCGTTTGGCGTGTAGGTTTTGCCGTCCAGTTTGAAATCGCCCGAATCCGGCGTGTACAGTCCCGTGATGACGTTGAAGAACGTTGTTTTGCCGGCCCCGTTCGGGCCGATCAAGCCATAGATCTGGCCTTCCTCGATTTGAAGACCCACGTCCGACAGCGCCTGGAGGCCGCCAAAACGTTTGTTTACGTTCTCGACGGACAGTCGAATTTTGCTCATTGAGTACTCTCTCAGTGTCGACCAGAGTTAGCGCTTTAGCGCTTACTCTGGTCCCATGCAAGGCGGTCGACCAGAGTTAGCGCTTCAGCGCTACCCCAGTCCCACGCATGGCGCTGCTTTACGCGCGCGCCGGCTTCTTGCTGCTGCGCTTCGCCAGTTTCGCGATCTTGTCTTCGTGCTTCGGAGCCGGCCACAGGCCTTCCGAGCGGTACAGCATGATCAGCACCATCGCCAGACCGTATAGCAGCTGACGGATCACTTCGGCATCGACGATCTGATGACCGAAGACTGCGTTCTGCAGAGGGCCCATCGTCGAACGCAGAAACTCGGGGAATACCGCGAGCAGCACTGCGCCGAGAATCACGCCCGGGATGTGGCCCATCCCGCCCAGCACAACGCAGGCGAGCACCACGATCGATTCCCAGAACGTGAACGATTCCGGCGACACGAAGCCCTGGAACGCGCCGAACATCGCGCCCGATAGGCCGCCGAACGACGCACCCATCGCGAACGCGAGCAGCTTCACGTTCCGGGTGTTGATACCCATCGCCTTCGCGGCGATCTCGTCTTCGCGGATCGCGGCCCAGGCGCGGCCGATACGCGAATGCTGGAGGCGCGTACACGTCCAGATCACAAGCAGCGCGCACAGCACGAACAGGTAGTAGTAGGCGTACACGGACGTGAACGTAAAACCGAACAGCGTGTGCGCCTGCGAGAAGTTGAAGCCGAAGATCTTCACCGGTTCGACCCCGGTAATCCCCTGCGGGCCGTTCGTGATGTTGAGCGGACGGTCCAGGTTGTTCATGAAGATCCGCACGATTTCCCCGAAGCCCAGGGTCACAATCGCGAGGTAGTCGCCGCGCAAACGCAGCGTCGGTGCGCCGAGCAGCACGCCGAAGCCGGCAGCGAGCGCCATCGCGAGCGGCGCGATCAGCCAGATCGACATATGCAGGCCGCCCGGCGCGAGATGAGCGATCCAGGCGAACTGCGTGGTCAGGTGCGGTGAGGAGAGCAGCGCCGCCGTGTAGGCGCCCACCGCGTAGAACGCGATGTAGCCCAAGTCGAGCAGGCCGGCGAAGCCGACCACCACATTCAGGCCTAGCGCGAGCATCACGTAGAGCATCGCGAAGTCGAGCACGCGCACCCAGTAGTTGCCGCCCGCTGCGCCGACGACCATGGGCGCAGCGATCACGAACACGGTCGTCAGCACGCCAACGAGCGCCTTGTTCGCGCCATGTTCCGGGATCAGCGTCGCGGACGACTCGCTATGTTCAATTGAAGCCATTTCTTTACTCCTTGCCGTTACGTCCTTACGGCCTTACGTCTTTAAATCGTTACGCGCGATCCGCGACACGCTCGCCGAGCAGGCCCGATGGACGGAACACCAGCACGATGATCAGAACGATGAATGCGAACACGTCCTGATAGTTGCTGCCGAACACGTTGCCAGTGAGATTGCCGATGTAGCCCGCGCCCAGCTGCTCGATGAGACCGAGCAGGAGTCCGCCCACCATGGCGCCGCCGAGGTTGCCAATGCCGCCGAGCACCGCCGCCGTAAAGGCTTTCATGCCGGGGATGAAGCCCATGTAGAAGTGCACGTTGCCGTACTCGCACGCGATCATGAGACCACCCAGCGCAGCCATTGCCGAGCCGATCATGAAGGTCGCCGAGATCACGAAATTCGGGTTCACGCCCATCAAACTCGCGACCTGATGGCTCTCCGAGATCGCACGCATCGCGCGGCCAAGCTTCGTCTTATGCACGAGCAGCAGCAAACCCGCCATCATCAAAAGCGCCACCGCGATGATGACGATCTCAGTCATCGAAATCACGGCGCCCGGTCCGTTCGAACTCGCGCTCACGATCGAGATCGGGTCCGTCGGCAACAGCTGCGGAAATGGCAGCGGATTACGTCCCCATATCATCATCGCAAGCGTTTGGAGCAGAATCGATACGCCGATCGCGGTGATGAGCGGCGCGAGGCGCGGTGCGCGGCGCAACGGCCGATAGGCGACGCGCTCGATCGTGTAGCCGACGGCCGAGCAGACCGCTGCCGCGATCACAAGCGCGGCGAGCAGCGTCGGCACGTTGCCGAGACCGGGGAAATGACGCTGCAGCACGCCGATCGCGGAAAGCGCGACCATCGCGCCCACCATCATCACGTCCGCATGCGCGAAATTGATGATGGAGATAATCCCGTAGACCATCGTGTAGCCCAACGCAATGATCGCGTAGACACTGCCCAGCACGAGGCCGTTGATCAACTGCTGAAGAAAAATGTCCATATCTGGTTCAGAAAGTCATCCTGTCGCCCGTTCGCGGGATACGCGGGCTTTACTAGCGGGAGAAAGGTCGGCGTGCGGAATTTTTGTGACCAATGCGGCGCGCGGATGACAACGCATGGTCTGACAGACCGGCACGCTCGCATCGTCTGCGAACGTGCCGGTCTGAACTCGCCGAAGGCGAGTGGCCGTATTACTCCGTTGTGTAGCCGAGGAGCGTCTGCTTGCCGCCGACGTACTTGTAAAGCGAGATTGTGCCGTGACGCAGATCGCCCTTCTTATCGAACGTCGTTTCGCCCAGCACGCCCGTATAGTCGGTCGCCGGCATGGCAGCGAGGATCTTGTCGGGGGCAGTCGAGCCTGCGCGCTTCATCGCGTCGACGATGACATACACCGCGTCATACGCGAACGGCGAGTTGAGCACCGGGGGCTTGCCAAAACGTTTCTCGTAGCTCTGTATGAAAGCGGGACCATTCTTCATCTTTTCGAGCGGTGAGCCGGCGATCGAGCAGATCACGTCGTCGGCCGCGTCACCCGCGAGCTTCGAGAGATCGTCTGCGCACAGGCCATCGCCGGCGAGAATCTTCTGCCCCATGCCGAGCTGCTTCGCCTGTTTGGCGAACGGGCCGCCGGTCGCGTCGAGACCGCTGTACATGATTACGTCGGGCCGCTCACCCTTGATCTTCGTCAGAATCGCACGGAAGTCCGTTGCCTTGTCGTTGGTCTCGTCATGCGAAATTACAACGATGCCGTCCGTCTTCGCGCGTTTCTCGAACTCGTCGGCGACGCCTTGCCCGTATGCGGTGGCATCGTCGACGATCGCGACGCGCTTGACCTTGAGCGTATTCAATGCATAGTCGGCAAGGGCGGGCCCCTGTTGCTCATCGGTCGCCACCACGCGATACGTGGTCTTGAAGCCCTGTTTCGTGTACGCGGGATTGGTGGCCGACGGCGACACCTGCACGATTCCAGCATCGCTGTAGATCTTGGAGGCCGGGATCGACGTGCCTGAGTTCATGTGACCGACGATCGCGACCACCTTGTCATCAACAAGCTTTTGCGCGACCTGAGTCGCTTGGCGCGGGTCGCCCGCGTCGTCTTCGGCACCGAGTGCAAGCGTGATTTTCTGGCCGCCGACAACGAGGCCCGTTTTATTGATTTCCTCAATCGCGAGACGAGCACCGTTCTCCGTGTCCTTGCCCAAATACGATGCAGGACCGGTCAAAGGGGCGACCTCGCCAATTTTCACCGTCTGGTCGGCGTAGGCAGACCCGACGGGAGCCGCAACCAGCGCCCCCAGGATACCCACGGTCGCCACGCCACGACCCAACGTTACGCTTTTGCTCATTGCGCCACCTCACCAATAGTTATTTTCACCCGACAATCCGTCGGGCTCCTGCGTGAACCACGCGTCACCATCCATTGCGATGGCGGAAACGAATTTATGCGGACACAAAGCGGCGGCATTGCACCGATCTGCCAGAAAACAGAAGAAATGCGACACAGGTGACGCACGCCGCGCGACCCTATAATGGCGGTGTTTTGATTTGCGGCCTTGTGCATGTCCCCTTCCGACGATCCCCCGGTCAATGCGACTTCCGCCCAGGAACTGGTGACGCGGCTCGATTCGGGGTCGAGCTCTCCCGAGTCGTCGCAGCGACGCTCCGGCGCGGAGCTCAGCGTCGGAATCCTGCTATGGCCGCGATTTCCGCTGCTATCGCTCGGCGGCCTGTGCGACGCGCTGCGCCATGCCGCCGACCGCGGCGATCAGAGCCGCCAGTTGCGCTGCATCTGGACGACGATCGGTACGCAAAACAGTATGGCCGAATCTAGCTGCGGCATCGCCGTACCGCTGCAGTCGGTCTTTCCGGACGTCAAGCAGTTCGACTATGTCATCGTCATCGGCGGGTTGCTGTCGCACTTGGAGCTGGTAGACAAGCGCTATTGGGACTATTTGCGTAAGGCCGCGCAAGCCGGCATTCCATTAGTCGGCATTTGCACCGGCAGCTTTGTGCTGGCGCGCGCCGGCCTGATGGAGGATCGCGTCGCATGCGTGCACAGCTATCACTTGGACGACTATCGCGGCATGTTTCCCGGGCTGCGAGTCGTGACGCATGCCGACTATCTGATCGACGGGGACCGCGTCACCTGTGCGGGCGGCATCTCGGTCATCGAGCTCTCCGCACGGCTCATCAATCTGCATTGCGGGCCCGATCGCGCGTCCAAGGTCATCCACCAGATGACGGTGAGCCGGCGGGCCGGCTCCTCGTTCGTCGAGCGCCGCCGGGCGCTCGGCTATCTGTCGGTGGACGACGAAACCGTGCGCCAAGCCGCGTTGCTGATGGAGGAGAACCTCGAAGCGCCGCTGAACATCGCGGTCATCGCGAAGATTATCGGCACGAGCGTCCGCCAGTTGGAGCGCGCGTTCATGGCTGAGATGAACGTGTCGCCGAACGAGTTTTATCGCCGCATGCGCTTGCGCTACGCGCGCTGGATGTTGCTCAACACATCCCACAAGGTCACCGACATCGCCTACGACTGCGGCTTCGCGGATTCCGCGCATTTCATCCGGGTCTTTCGCGAAGCCTACGGTGTCACGCCAGGCAAGCTGCGCAGCTCGCGAGCGGGCGCCGCCACCGGCTGATCCGGTCACGCCGCGGCCTTGCAGCCTCGCCGCGTCGCGCCCCAAGGGCCCGTCCCGGGCGCCTGTCGCGTTTCTTCTATTTTTTTACTGATCGGTGCAATCCCGCTCGCGCCGCTTGAACGTACATTCCATTCCCTGAGAATCCTGGCGTCGCTTTTAGGAACTCGGCGAAACCGCGCGAGAAGGTAGTGCACGCGCTCGGTCGCGCTATTTCATGCGAATACGCCACCAGACAATGGAACGAGCCACATGCAGATCTTGGTATTGGGTGCGGGGGTCATCGGGCTGACGAGCGCCTACTATTTGAACCGTGCCGGACATCAGGTCATAGTCGTCGATCGGCATGCGGACGTGGCGACCGAGACCAGCTTCGGCAACGGCGGCCAGCTGTCCTACAGCTATGTCGCGCCGCTTGCCGGCCCGGGCGTGCTGTCGAAGCTGCCGGTTTGGCT
>JAXDQB010000517.1:0-5106 GCA_034668065.1 Paraburkholderia sp. | reverse complement strand
ATGCGCTACCGCGCTGTCCGCAATACGGTCAGGCTGAGGAAGCCTCGCCGTTCCCCCCTCTCAAGAAAAACACGCCAGCCGATCAAGCGATCCTCATGCAGAGTGTCTATCGCGCTGGCTCCGTCGTTGGAACCGGATTATCAATCATGCCTGTTGCCCTTGCCATTCTGGTCGGCGCTCAGCTCGCGGGCGAAGTGCTTCGCCGATTGCTGCACTTGCCGCTGCCAGGCCCAGTCATCGGAATGTTCATCCTCGCGGTTGCGCTCGTCGTTCGCGCCCGCGGCTCGAGTGCCGCCCCGCAAACGGGTCCGTCTTCTCTCGAAAAGACAGCCACAGTGCTGATTTCGAATATGGGCCTGCTGTTCGTACCCGCGGGCGTGGGCATTGTGGCGGAACTGAGCGTACTGCGGCGCGAGTGGCTGCCAATTGTTGCGGGCGTGCTGGTGTCGACCGTGCTTGGCTTGATCGTGACAGGCGTGGTGATGCATCGGCTCACCGGGCGGGCCGAACGCGACGCAATGCAAGCGAAAAATGCCGCCACCCCGGAGGTAAGCTGATGCTTCGCGCTTTGTGGACTCCGCTCGCCTTGTCGCCGCTGCTTTGGCTGACTCTGACACTCGCTGCCTTCGCTTTCGGACAGGCCGTGCAGCGCATATGTGGCCGATCGCCGCTGGCCAACCCCGTGTTGATCGCAATCGTGGCGATGGTAGCCATATTGAAGTGCACGAATACGCCTTACGAGGAATATTTTGCCGGCGCGCAGTTCATCCATTTCCTGCTCGGCCCTGCAACCGTTGCGCTTGCCGTACCGTTGGCCCTCAATCTCGAGCACATCCGCCGCAGTCTTCGTGGTGTCGGTCTGGCGTTGCTGGCCGGCTCGCTCACTTCGATGATCAGCGGCGTCGCAGTCGTGTGGTTGATGGGGGGCGGCCGCGCCGTCGCACTGTCGATGGCGCCCAAGGCGGTCACGACGCCTATTGCGATGGCGCTCTCCCAGGAAGTGGGGGGCGTGCCCGCACTCACCGCGGCGCTCGCCATTGCGGGGGGCATCGTTGCGGCTGTGATCGGTCAAACGGTATTGCGCTGGTTCCGCGTGGACGACTGGCGCTCTCGCGGCCTTGCCGCGGGGGTGGCGGGCAGTGGTGTCGCCGCGGCCCAGATCGCGCCTCTCAGTGGTCTCGCCGCTGCCTTCGCGGCTATCGGGATCGGCTTGAACGGCCTGATTACGGCTTTCATCGTGCCCGCGCTTGCGTGGTTCTGGCCCTGAGGCGAGGGCTCGTTGCGGCTTGTTTCGGCTGGACTTCTTTTTCGCCCCGCCGGCGGGCATGTCCCACCGGCTGACGTCGACGGCAGGCTTGGTTTGTGACTAGTCGTCAGATCACAAATCGCTAGGTGTGTCGACATCCGCGAGCACGCCTGCATCGTCGACTTCGATCGTCGTCAGATCCGACGATGCGAGCAACGCTCGCGCGCCGACGTCGCCGTCGAGCGCGGCGAGCGCTGAACCGTGCATGGCGCCAAAGCCAACCGGATGACCGCGCTTTCCCCGATAAACGGGCACGACAATCGACGCGCCTTCATCGATCTGGCGCGCGACTGCTTCGATAGTGTGGGGCGCAATCCATGGCATATCGGCCAGTGAGACTATCCAGCCCTTGGCGTCGGCGCTTGCGTGCACGCCGGCAGCAAGGCTTGCACCCATGCCTCGCTGCGCATCCTTTGAAAAAATGACTTCGCAGCCTGCATCGTTGAGCACGTGGGCGAGCGCCTCTGCGCCCGGGCGCACTACAGCGAGCACACGCGGCACGCTTAGCAGCAGACGTTGCGCCGCGGCGCGGGCGACGGGCGTGCCATCGGCGAGAGGGGCGAGCAGCTTGTTCTGTACGCCGGTGGGGTCGAAGCGGGAGCCACGTCCCGCGGCGAGCAGCAGGCCGGTTGCAAGAGAGGTGTAGGTCATCGGAGCGTCGGGCTTGGGAGGAAGGACAATCGCGGTGTTTTTTTATAGCACCTTTCTCGCACCCGCAGCGGGCCAGTGACCGACGGCACGACGGCACTGACAACTGACAAGCGCAATCAATCGATGCCGTGAAACACCGCATCGTCAGGAGCGAGATAGGCCGGCGGCCGCCATGCCGCGTCGCGCAGCGAATGCTGCACTTGGTTCTCCACGCCAAGCAGCACCGCGAAAATGGCCATCCGGATCGGAATGCCGTTGTCGGTCTGGCGGAAAATGGCGAGTCGCGGATCGTGGTTGAGATCGGTGCTGAGATCGTTTGCCCCCGGGCGGCTGTCGCGCGGCAGCGGATGCATGATCAGCGTGTCGCGTCCGCACGCCGTATCGACGATGGCCTGATTGATTTGGAAATCCGGCGTATAGCCTTCGAAAGATTCGTCGGCGAAACGCTCCTTCTGGATTCGCGTCGCATAGACGACATCTGCGCCGCGCAAGCCGGAGGCGAGATCGTGCGTCTGCTCGACGACATGCCCGTTGCGCGCAATCTGGTCGGCGATGTAGGCCGGCATCTCGAGCGTGGGCGGCGAAATCAGCGTGAATTTGATGTCGCGATAAAGCGCGAGCAGTTTGACGAGCGAATGAACGGTGCGGCCGTATTTAAGGTCGCCGACGAGCGCAATATGCGCACCGTCGACGATCTTGCCCAGCCGCGAAAACTCCCGCTGGATCGTATAGAGATCGAGCAGCGCCTGGCTCGGGTGCTCACCGGGACCGTCGCCGGCATTGATAACGGGCAGGTTCGTCGCGCGCGCAAACTCGGCCACAGAGCCTTGCTCCGGATGGCGCACGACGAGCGCGTCGACATAGCCGCTGATGACGCGGCTGGTGTCATAAATCGATTCGCCTTTTGCCATCGACGAAAACGTGAAGCCGGTCGTATCGCACACGGAGCCGCCTAGCCTGCAAAACGCGGCGCCGAACGATACGCGGGTACGCGTGCTTGCTTCGAAGAACAGATTACCGAGCACGGCGCCTTCGAGCACGCGCGAAATTTTCTTGCGGCGGGCGATCGGCTGCATGATGTCAGCAACGCGAAAAAGTGCTTCCACGGCATCGCGCGAGAACTGGTCGACTGACAGCAGTTGTGCTTTCCCCTCAAAGAGTATTCGGCTGGATAGTGCGGCCGAATCCACGCGTTGCGTATATCCTCCGTGACGTTCGCCGTTGCCGGCGATTTCGGCGACGAAACGTTCGACGATTTCCGGCATCGTTCGTGACTCCTGCGAATCGTCGGGCAGCAGCCATGTGTCTAGGGCTCGACGACTGACGCCGATTCGGTTTGCGAACGCGTCGCGGGTCATGTTCATGCGCCGCATCGCGTCGCGAAGAAAAGCTTGTTGAGGGACGCTCATAGGAGTCTCGCCGAAGGGGGTACGCAATGCGCATATTACGTCGCCCGGCGAAGAAGTCAAGGATACGCCCGCCAGTATTGGCTTTGATCCTAAGAGTCGGTGTAAGAGCTGCACCAACCTGCAGCCGCCACCTGCTTATTGCCGAAAATGGCGCATCCACCGTACTTGTCCCCGGCTTTGCCGGTGAAGAGCGAGCAATTGACGCAGGTTTGACCGGCCTTGTATGCGGCGAACCGGCTTGCATCGACTTTCGCCGCGTCCTGCTTATAGCCGTACCGTTGGGCCAGCGGATCGCTTTCATCGAGTATAGGGGCGTCGGCGCGTGCTTCGCCCTGCCATGCCCAGTACGAGGCGGTGCCGATGCAGGCAACGAGAAAAGTGCGACGCGATGTGTTCATGGCGGGGTTCCATCTTTTTGTAGAATGTCGCGAGCAACGCGCTCGGCCGGCGCGCTGCGTCCGAAAAGCGCTGTCATTGACGCGGCGGCGATCGCAGATCGACGGTGGGCGTTCGGCGTACCTGTATAGCGACGATCGCATTCGTTTAACGGCTTTACGCCGGCCGGCGCCGCGCCCAACACGGTGCGGCGCCGGCCGTTGGATGTTCCAGGTAGTGGAACACGTGCGTTGGCGCGGGCTCAGGCCGCGGCCGCTAGCGACGGGTAATCGATGTAACCGGCTTCGCCCTCGCCGTAGAACGTTTCGGGATTCGGTCGGTTGAGCGGCGCGTCAAGCTTAAAGCGCACGGGCAGGTCCGGGTTGGCGATGAAGAGCTGCCCCCATGCGACAGCGTCGGCTTCCCCAGCATCCAGAACCTGCTGAGCCGATTCCTTCGTGAATTTCTCGTTCGCGATGTATACGCCGCCGAACGCCTCTTTCAGGAGCGGGCCAATGCGGTTGTCGCCGAGCGATTCTCGGGCGCAGATGAATGCGACGCGCCGCTTGCCGAACTCGCGGGCGACGTAGCCGAACGTCTCGCGCGGGCTGGAGTCACCCATCGAGTGCGCGTCTCCACGCGGTGCGAGATGAACGCCGACACGCTCGGGGCCCCAGACGGCAATGCATTCGTCTACGACTTCGAGCATGAGCCGCGCGCGGTTTGCGATCGGGCCGCCATAGGCATCGGTGCGGCGGTTCGTGCTGTCCTGCAGGAATTGATCAAGCAGATAGCCGTTCGCGCCGTGCACCTCGACGCCATCGAAGCCCGCCGCTTTCGCGTTTTCGGCGCCCTTGCGATAGGCTGCGACCACCTCGCGAATCTCCTGCAGCTCCAGCGCACGCGGGGTTACGAAGGGGCGTTGCGGGCGCACCAGACTGACATGTCCGCCCGGGGCGACGGCCGTCGGTGCGACGGGCAGCTCGCCGTCCAGGAAGATCGGATCCGAAACGCGGCCAACGTGCCACAACTGCAGGAAGATGAGGCCACCCGCGGCATGCACGGCATCGGTGACGAGCTTCCAGCCCGCTACCTGCTCGTCAGACCAGATGCCCGGCGTTGCGGCGTAGCCCACGCCTTGCGGCGTCACCGACGTTGCTTCGCTGAGGATCAACCCGGCCGACGCGCGCTCGGCGTAGTACCGTGCCATCAGCGCATTGGGTACGCGTTGATCGCCCGAGCGTTGGCGCGTGAGCGGAGCCATGATGACGCGGTTCGGCAAGGTCAGATCGCCCACGACGAGCGGATCGAAAAGTGTTGGCATGGCTAAATTAACCTCGTTGCGGGCATCGCGCCCGTTCTCTT
>JAXDQB010000516.1:0-2942 GCA_034668065.1 Paraburkholderia sp. | reverse complement strand
CAGCAGCGCGACCAGGTCTCCCATGTCCTTGCGCACGGCCGGATCCGGGCTCTTGTGCTCGCGGTCGATGGCCAGGCCCGCCCAGTACGTGAACGCGCGCGCCGCCTCGATGTAGGCCTTCTGCGTGAGCAGCATGCGGCGCACGTCAGGGTGGACGATGATCGGATCGGCTGGCTTGTCCGGCGCCTTGGGGCCCGTAAGCGAGCGCATTTGCAGGCGATCCTTCGCATAGGCCAGCGAGTTCTGATAGGCGACCTCGGTCAGCCCCACGCCCTGCATGGCCACGCCAAGACGCGCCGCGTTCATCATCACGAACATCGCCTGCAACCCGCGGTTCGGCTCCCCGACGAGCCAGCCCTTCGCGTTGTCGAGGTTCATCACGCAGGTGGCGTTGCCGTGAATGCCCATCTTGTGCTCGATCGAGCCGCATTTGATGGCATTGCGCTGACCGGGCTCGCCCGTGGACGTCGGCACGAACTTCGGCACGATGAAAAGCGAGATCCCTTTCGTTCCCGCCGGTGCATCGGGCAGCCGCGCGAGGACGAGGTGCACGATGTTCTCGGCGAGATCGTGTTCGCCGCTTGAAATGAAGATCTTCGTGCCGCTGATCGAATAGGAGCCGTCGCCGTTCGGTTCGGCCTTCGAGCGCAAAATACCGAGATCAGTGCCGCAGTGCGGTTCGGTCAGACACATGGTGCCTGTCCAGGTGCCGTCGACGAGTTTCGGCAAATAGATGCTGCGCTGCTCAGGCGTACCGTGCTCGTGCAGACACTCGTAAGCGCCGTGCGAGAGCCCCGGATACATCGTCCACGCCTGATTCGTCGAGTTCAACATTTCGTACAGCGCGTTGTTGACGAACGCGGGCAGCCCCTGCCCGCCGTACTCGGGATCGCAGGCGAGCGCCGGCCACCCCGCTTCAACATACTGCTGATAGGCTTGCTTGAAACCCTTAGGGGTCAAGACCACGCCGTCGCCTTCGTAGGTGCATCCCTCGAGGTCGCCGCTCTGGTTGAGCGGAAACAAGACCTCCGCGCAAAACTTGCCGGCTTCTTCCAGCACTTGGTTGATCGTGTCGGCATCGAGCTCGGCGTGCTTCGGCATGCCCTTGAGCTCGGCTTCGACGTTGAGCAACTCGTGCAGGACGAATTGCATGTCGCGCAACGGCGCGGCGTACTGACCCATGACTAACCTCCTCAAAGATTGGAGCGACATGCTCCGCCGTCCGGTGGGCGGCGCTCTCGGGGCGAAGCGCCCCCCGCTAACGGCTCTTGGTTTGATACGAAACGATCGTCTTCTCCAGCGCGGCCCACGTCAGGCGCACGGCATCGGGCAGATGCAGAAAACGTCCGTCGTGATGCAAGCCCAGCGTGAAGCTATAAAGTTCGAACAGCATTAGCGCGGGATCCGTGTCCGGACGCAGATGCCCTTCATCCACTGCCTGTGCAATCACGCGCAGCAATGCCGCACGCCAAGTTGATACGCTCGCGACGAGTTGCTCGCGCACTGGGTTGTCGCCGCGGTCGTCGTATTCCACCGCACCGCTGATATAGATACATCCGGTCATCACTTCCTGGATGCGCTTTTCTATCCAGCGGCTCAGCATCGCACGCAAACGCGGCAACCCACGCGGCTCGCGCAGACTCGGAAAGAACACCTCTTCCTCAAACCGGCGGTGATACTCGCGCACCACTTCTATCTGCAATTCCTCACGCGAGCCGAAATGCGCGAACACGCCGCTCTTGCTCATCCGCATGCGCTCGGCCAGAAGACCAATCGTCAGACCTTCAAGCCCGGCCCGGCTTGCCAAGTCCAGCGCCGCATCGAGAATCGCGGCGCGCGTCTGTTCACCTTTTCGCATGACTTAATACGGCTCTTCACAAACCAAATAACAAAAAAGAACGGCCGTACTATTGTTGGGCGCGACCATCCGGGAGACAAGGACTTTATTAGACACCGGTGTCTAACCGGCGCGCAGGTTAATCGTAGCCACAGGGCCGCACCGAGCCGCGCGAGACCGCGTGCTTCCGCCGGCTCATGCGCCTCGCGCACCGGTGCGGCGCGGCAACTGCAAGATCGCGTCACGGTTGGAGGAAGAAAAGCAGCGCGCCGCGGCCTGCGCGTAAGGCAGCCAAAGGTAAGCGGTATGCTCGTCCGGCGCGAGTTTAATGTCCATGCGATACGGCACCTCGAGGCCAAACCAGTGCTCGACATTGCGCGTGACGCCTGGCGCGTAGCGATGACGCCAGATCGGGTAGATCTCATACTCGATCTCTTCGCCCCAGTCGGCGAGAGCATCGATCGGCACGGCTTCGCTGCCCACGACGATGCCCGTTTCCTCCGCCACTTCGCGCGCGGCCGTTTCGGCGAGTTGCTCGTCGAGGCTATCTTTGGAGCCCGTCACCGATTGCCAAAATCCGGCGCGATCGGCGCGCTCGATGATCAGCACCTCGAGTTCGGGCGTGTAAATGACGACGAGAACAGACTCCGGAATTTTCGGCGGCTTTTGCATGGTTTCGATGTGATGCGTCTGATGACGACGGATCTTCGTCGGGGGCATGTCGCGCCCGCAATCGCGGGAAAGAACGGGCGCAACAGAAGAAAAAAAGGCGCTTCGTGCGCCTTTTTTTCTTTGACAGACATGCGGTGCCGCCAGGGTGCCTCGGACTTACGCCTTCGGCTGCTCCGGCTGACGCACGCGGATGTGCAGCTCGCGCAACTGGCGCTCGTCGACGATGCTCGGAGCCTGCGTCAGCAGACACTGCGCGCGTTGCGTCTTGGGGAACGCAATGACATCGCGGATTGAATCGGCGCCTGCCATCATCGTGACAATGCGGTCGAGACCGAACGCGATGCCGCCGTGCGGCGGCGCGCCGTACTGCAGCGCGTCGAGCAGAAAGCCGAACTTCGAGCGTGCTTCGTCGGGTCCAATCTTGAGCGCGCGG
>JAXDQB010000515.1:0-10355 GCA_034668065.1 Paraburkholderia sp. | reverse complement strand
ATCGCCCGGCATGGGCGCATTCCACCGCCATTGAAGTGGTGGTGTGGCTCGTGCCGAGCCTGATCATTTTGTTTCTCGCAGTGCTCACCTGGAAGAGCACGCATGAACTTGATCCGTACCGGCCGCTCGACTCGAAGGTCAAGCCGATCAACGTTGAAGTGGTCGCACTCGACTGGAAATGGCTCTTCATCTATCCCGATCTCGGCATCGCGACGGTGAACCAAGTCGCATTTCCAGTCGGCACGCCAGTCAACTTCCTCATTACGTCCGACAGCGTGATGAACTCGTTTTTCATTCCGCAGCTCGGCGGGCAGATCTATGCGATGGCCGGCATGCAGACCCAACTGCACCTGCTTGCAAATGAGGCGGGAGACTACGCGGGCCTATCGGCAAATTACAGCGGTCAGGGCTTCTCCGACATGAAGTTCAGGGCGATTGCAACGTCGCCTGATCAGTTCAATGCCTGGGTGGCGAAAGTGCGAGCATCGTCGAGCCAGCTTGACATGGACCGCTATCACACGATTTCGCAACCGAGCGAGAAGCAGCCCGTCGCTTACTTCTCGACGGTTGATCCGAAGCTCTTTCACAACATCATTGCCCGATATAACAACGGCCACGTTCTCGATATGCAGGACGCCGCTTGTGGGGCCAAGGGATAACGCATGTTCGGAGAACTAACGCTTTCGGCGATTCCTTACCACGAGCCGATCATCATGATCGCCGCCGCCATGATGGGCATCGGCGGGGTGACGGTGCTCGGGGCGATCACATGGTTCGGCAAATGGCGCTACCTGTGGACCGAGTGGCTGACCACGGTCGACCATAAGAAGCTCGGCGTGATGTATATCCTCGTCGCGCTGATCATGCTGTTACGCGGTTTCGCGGACGCAATCATGATGCGTACGCAGCTTGCGCTTGCTTACCACGCGCCAGGGTACCTCCCACCGCATCACTACGATCAGATCTTCTCCGCGCACGGCGTGATCATGATCTTTTTCATGTCGATGGTGTTCATGGTCGGACTCATGAACCTGGTGGTGCCGTTGCAGATCGGCGCGCGCGATGTCGCGTTTCCGTTCCTCAATTCGCTCAGCTTCTGGATGACGGCCATCAGCGTGGCCCTGATCAACATTTCGCTGGTGGTCGGCGAATTTGCGAAGACGGGTTGGCTCGCCTATCCTCCGCTGTCTGAGCTGCAGTTCAGCCCGGGCGTCGGCGTCGATTATTACATTTGGAGCTTGCAGCTGTCCGGCGTGGGTACGTTGCTCACCGGTATCAACTTCTTCGTCACGATCGTCAAGATGCGCGCGCCGGGCATGACGTTCATGAAGATGCCCGTTTTCACCTGGACTGCGCTGTGCACCAACGTGCTGATCATGGCGTCGTTCCCGATCCTGACCGTTACGCTCGCACTGCTCGGATTGGACCGCTACCTGGGCATGCACTTCTTCACGAACGATGGCGGCGGCAACGCCATGCTCTATCTGAATCTGATTTGGGCATGGGGTCACCCCGAGGTCTATATCCTGATCCTTCCTGCATTCGGCGTGTTCTCGGAAGTGATCGCGACGTATTCGAGGAAGCCGCTGTTCGGCTATAAGACGATGGTCTACGCGACGTGCGCGATCATGGTGTTGTCGTTCCTCGTCTGGTTGCATCACTTCTTCACCATGGGTTCGGGCGCTGACGTTAATGCGGCCTTCGGAATCGCAACGATGATCATTGCGATTCCGACCGGCGTGAAGATTTTCAACTGGTTGTTCACGATGTACAAAGGCCGGGTCGAATTCACGCCGCCCGTGCTTTGGACGCTCGGCTTCATGGTCACCTTCACAATCGGCGGCATGACCGGTGTGATGTTGGCGATCCCGGGCGCCGATTTCGTGTTGCACAACAGCCTGTTCCTGATCGCCCACTTCCACAACGTGATTATCGGCGGCGTGGTGTTCGGCTATCTCGCGGGCTTTAGTTACTGGTTCCCGAAGGCGTTTGGCTTCAAGCTGAACGAAAAGCTGGGCAAGCGCGCTTTTTGGTTTTGGCAGGTGGGCTTTTATGTCGCGTTCGTGCCGCTTTACGTTCTGGGCTTCATGGGCATGACGCGTCGTCTGAACCACTACGACAACCCGCAATGGCATCCCTGGCTGCTGGTTGCCGAGTTCGGGGCAATACTGATTGCCATTGGTATCGCGCATCAAGTCGCACAGCTGTACGTGAGCATTCGCGATCGCAATCTGCCTGAGAATCGCGACACCACTGGCGATCCGTGGAATGGTCGGACGCTCGAATGGGCTACGACTTCGCCGCCGCCTGTCTACAACTTTGCCGTGATACCTGTGGTGCGTGAACTCGACGAATTTGCCGAAATGAAATTGCGCAAAAAAGACGGGCACAGCGAGCCGGTGTACCGCGATATCCATATGCCGTCCAATACGGGTGCTGGTCTGGTGGTAGGTGCCTTCAGTCTCGTGCTCGGTTTCGCGGCGATCTGGCATATCTGGTGGCTTGCGATTGCCGGCCTGGTCGGCGTGATCGGCACCGTGATCGCACGCAGCTTCGACAAGAACACCGATTACTACATTCCTGCCAGTACGGTCGCGATGATCGAAGGGCGCCGCACCGGTTTCGGTGGCCGCACCGGTTCCGATGTTCGCGTCCCCGTGGAGATTGATTGAGATGGTTCAGAATACTATTGCCGCAGGTTCCCATCACGCACACGAGCATGCAGACGAGCACGAGCACGCTCCGTCGCATTCCGTTTTCGGGTTTTGGCTTTACTTGATGACGGATTGCATCGTGTTCGCGTCGCTGTTCGCCGTGTTCGCGGTGATGCGCCATCAGTTTGCCGGCGGTCCGACCGGCAAAGACCTGTTCGAGATTCCCGGCGTTGCCTTGGAAACGGCCGCGCTGCTGTTGAGCAGCATCACGTACGGCTTTGCGATGCTCGGCGCGCATCGGGGCAGCAAAAGCACGCTGCTGACTTGGCTCGGTGTGACGTTCTTGTTGGGCTTGGTGTTTCTCGGGCTCGAGCTGCGCGAATTCTCCAATCTGATCGCGATAGGCGCCGGTCCGCAGCGCAGTGCGTTTCTGTCATCGTTCTTCACGCTGGTCGGCACACACGGGTTGCACGTAACCTGCGGCCTGCTGTGGATGGTGGTGCTTGGCGTCCAGGTCATCGGCAAATCCAAACTGACCGAACAGGACCTGAGGCGCCTGACGTGCCTCAGTCTTTTCTGGCACTTTCTGGACATTGTCTGGATTGGTGTTTTTACCTTTGTTTATCTGGCGAGCGTGATCTAAATGAGTACACATACCGCGCATAGCGGCGAAAGTCATGGGAGCGCCGGCAGCTACATTGCAGGGTTCGTGCTTTCAGTGCTGCTGACGGCCGCCGCATTCGGCGTTGTCTTGAAGGGTGTCTGGTCTGGAGAGCATGCAATTATTGCAATCGCGGCACTCGCGCTTGTTCAGATCGTGGTGCATCTCGTGTTCTTCCTGCACATGAATTCCTCGTCGACGCAACGATGGAATGTCATGGCCTTCGGATTCACGGTGTTGACGGCAGTCATTCTGATCGGCGGTTCGGTCTGGATCATGCATAACGTCAGCATGAACATGATGTCACGTTAGGCTTAATCGGTTGTGTCGTGACGGCATGCGGCGAGCGCAAAACTGCCGTAGCCGTCACGAGATGTAGTTCTCGGATCGATCTTCTTGCATGTTCCCCCGGACGTTACGTAACGTCACCTGATTTCTCGGGGTTGCACGCCTTCTCTTTCATCTCCCCTTCAAGCCATTCCGTCCTGCTTCGCTATCGGCGCAACGGTGCTTGACCTTCTCTGACCGTATTTCCAACAAACGGTGAACGTTGGCATGCTTCGTGCGTTTAGCGGCGCACTGCCAAGCTGGACCGGCGGCCATGAGTGTTGCCGGCCAACGGAGTCGGACAGCTGAGCCCGTTGGCGACGGATGGCCGACCAAGCGACCAAACCGCGGGTGACGGGGAGCGTAAAACGATGAGGATGGGGATAAATTCGACCATGGAGGGCGGCGACCCGAGTAATTTGGGTGCCGACGATCCAATTAACGCCGGATCCCATGACGGCGGGGCGGCTGCTGATCCGGCGAGCGGGGCGATTGACATGCCATTCCCGCACCCGCTGGCCCCTGTGGTGCTAGCGGGCGGAGCCGGCACGCGATTGTGGCCGCTCTCCCGCGAACAGCATCCGAAGCAGTTGATCGATTTGCTTGATTCCAATTCGCTGCTGCAAGCTACGGTGCGGCGCGCCCAGGGCCTTTCTGCGATCCGCGCGATTACAACGCCGATCGTGGTTTGCGGCGCGGATCACCGCCTCGTCACCGAGCAGCAGATTGGCGGATGCGGCATCGAAGCACGTTTCATCGTCGAGCCGATGCGTCGCAATACCGCGCCTGCGTTGACGATCGCAGCCGCCATGCTCACGGCTGACGGCAGCGATCCAATAATCGTGGCGATGCCGGCCGATCATGCGATAGTCGACATCGACGCATTTGAGCGCGCGCTTGCCGTGGCCGCGCACCATGCCGAACTCGGCGCCGTCGTCGCGCTCGGCGTGCCGCCGATTCGGCCCGATACCGGTTTCGGCTACATGCTGGTTGGCCAAGCGCTTGCTGAGGGCGCGCGTAGCATGGAACGTTTCGTCGAGAAGCCGGCCGCCGAGCTCGCTGCGTACTACGTCGAGTCGGGCAAGTATTGGTGGAACAGCGGCATCTTCGTCGTGCGCGCGAGCGTATGGCTCGACATGCTCGAGGCGCTGCAGCCGCGCATGCACGAGGCGTGCATGGCGTCGTTCGCCTGTGGCTTGCGCGACGGTGCGTGCTTTCATCCCCATCCCGAACATTTCGAGCGGGTGCCGTCCGATTCGATCGACTATGCGGTTATGGAAAAGCTCTGCGGCGACGATACCCTTGCGCCTGGCGTTGCCGTACCGCTCGAAGCGGGCTGGTCCGATCTTGGCTCGTGGGACGCGGTATGGGGTGCGCTCGACAAGGACGAAGATGGGAACGTCGCCCGAGGCCGTGTCGTGTTCGAAGGCGCGACCTCGAGCTTCGCGCATGCGCAGGGCAGGCTCGTTGCGTGTGTGGGCGTGACCAACATCGTCGTCGTTGAAACTGACGACGCCGTACTCGTAGCCGATCGTGCGCATGTGCAGGATGTGAAAGCGCTTGTCTCGCGCATCAAGGCGCAAGCTGCGCCCGAGGCGGACGTCCATCGCAAGGTGCAGCGTCCGTGGGGCTACTATGACTCACTTGATCGCGGCGAGCGGTTTCAGGTCAAGCGCATCGTGGTGAAACCAGGCGGGCGGCTTTCGCTGCAGTTGCATCACCATCGCGCCGAGCACTGGATCGTCGTGCGTGGCACGGCACGCGTGACGCGCGGCAGCGAGGAGTTTCTTGTCGGCGAGAACCAATCGACGTTCATTCCGCTCGGTGTCGTGCATCGGATCGAAAACCCGGGGATGTTGCCCCTCGAGATCATCGAGGTACAGTCGGGCGCGTACCTCGGCGAGGACGATATCGTGCGGCTCGAGGATAGCTACGGAAGACGCTGACGCGTCTTTCGCGGTGCCGTCACGGCGTCGTCGTTCCCATGCCGCCGGTGGCGCCACTCCCTCCGCCGGTGTTGATGGGGCCCGCCGCCACGCCCGCGGCGATGACGGCGCTAATCAACGATGGTGCGGGTAGGCCGTTGGGTAGTATTGCGCCCGCCGCTTGCAGGTTGTCGAGATCCGTGTCGGCCGGTTGTCCCGGAGCGAAGGAAATCGTCAAGAACGTCGACGTCGACGGCGAAAGTGTTACTCCGGGGTAGTTCAGTTCGATCACGGTCACCACGGCTTGTTCGGCGCTGGTGATCACCGTGTTGTTTGTCAGTGCGCTCTGATAGGTTGCGTATGTCGCGATACCGGTAAGCAATCCAGCGAGCGTGGTATTGAGCCGAGCGGCCAGATAGTCCAAGAGCAACTCAGTCAGCGGCGATACGTTGAATCTACCCGGGCCCGACGCGAAAGAATGCAGAACGGTTGACCCGCTCGTCGCTATGATTTCGCAGGGGCCGTCGAATGGAAAGGTGGCTGTGTAGGCGCCGTTCGCATCGGCGGTAACAGTCGTTCCTCCGTTCTTGCAGGCCATTTGTCTTTGCGCATTGATCATCGGGGCGCCGACTGCCGCCGTACCCGTGATCGTCCCGGTAGGTGACGATCAACCTAAACCGGAAGATGCGGGCCGTGACGGCGTTCAAAGGTCTCATCGTTTGTCTCCGAAATGGTGTTCACTTGCAAGGGACAGTTGCGGACAGTGCCGTTTCGCGTGCGCATGCACCACGGGGCTGGGGCGAATCGGTCGCGACAGTTTTCTTGACGCCCGCAGCAGGCGGGGCGTAGCGCCGGTAGGCATCGCGCATCCGGTACAACTGCGTCGAGAAGTACTCCGCACTGAAACGGCCGTCGTTTAACAGATACGTTTGGGTGCTGTACGCAAAGCCCAGATTTTCCGCAGCGTTGCTGTTCACGTAATTGGTGGACCCGACGCGGGTGCGGAAGTCGAGCGGGAATTGCTGGGCGCCTTCCACCTGCGCGATGCCCGGCTTCATGCCCTGGCGCGGTGTCAGCGGGAAGCTGATCGTCGCGCCTACGAACGTCCCCAGACCGCTGTGTTCGGCGTGCAGGCTGGCCGAGACGTCGTCGAACCAGCGCGTGACCGTGACGAGCGGCCCCTTGTCCCCGCCGACATATCGCGCGACACCCGCTTCGACCCACATCTTCCATGCCGGCTCGACCCAGCGGTAGGTCAGGATCGCGTTCTTCTCGGGCAGCAGCGAGTCGTGGCCGGGTTCGTGATAAAGGTAGGCTAGGCGCAGCCGCACGATATCGGGACGGCCAGGCACGAAGAGCGTCGTTTCGTTTTCGGCGCCCAGGTAGTCATAGTCAAACTTGCCGGCGGCCGTAACGTTGAGGATTTCCGGTGCGATCCAGAATGTCTGGGCCAACGCCGCGTCGGACAGACCGCCGCGCAAGCGAAAGCTGCTAAAAACGCCGCCGTTGTCGAGATTGCGGGTGTTGTAAACCGGGGCGATGTAGGTGGCGAAAAGCTCGCCGCCGCGCCAAAGCGGCATGAATCCCTTAAAGGCGGCGCCTAGGGAAGCATCGAAGACGCCGTACTCGGTGCGGTAAAGGTAGTTTGTCACCGGTGCGACCTGCAGGCGTACCAGGCCGTGCGATCGCTCATTGCCGGTCCATGCGATCGAGTCGGCGCTAAACGACGGGCGCGTGCGCATGGTGAGCGACGCACTCACCGCGGTGGACGCTCCCCCCGCGATGAATTGCGCGTAATCGCCTCGCACGACGGTAACTTCACCCATCGGTTCATTGTTCTTTTTGATGACAGCGTGAATCCGCTCAGTGCCGGCCGGCGCATGGGCGGTAGCCACGCCCAGCACGATGCCTAGCGCGTCGGCTTCGCTCTGGTTGTAGCGGTGGTTTTCATATTCGACGATCAGGTCATGACCGCTAATGCCTGCGCGTACGCGCTCGAGGCCGGCAGCGACGAGCTTGTCGACGATCGTGTCGAGCGATGCTGGAGCACCATTGTCGGATGGCGCTTGCACTTGCGCTTGCACCTGCACGTTTGGCGGCTCAGCCGCGGTCTCGCTTGCATGCACTGGCTGGTAAGCCGACGGCGACGGCACGTCGGGCAGGCGGGGCGCTACGAAGCGGCTTACCTCTGCCGTGTCGGGTGGACTCTGCACTTTCGCGTTGTCACATAGTCCGGTCGCGCATCGGTTTGCGTCGAACCGCTTGCCGAGCGGAATTTGAATGCCGACGGAGAACGAAGTGCGTGGCAAAACGCCGTTTGTATTTCTGAGCGCTCTCGTCACGGTGCCGACGACGCTCGCGTCCGCGAGCCATTTGATGCCGGGGGACTGATATCTCGCGCCGACATAGGGCGTCGCCGCATCGTCCTCGGCCAACAGTGAGAGGCCAGTGTTCCAAAGCGCCAACTGCCCGCCGCCGAAAACGCCGTTTAGCCTGTCGCCACGACCGTAGCCCACCGTCAACGTGGCGGGCCCGAAAGTTTCTGACATCACGCCGTATTTCGAGCGGAAGTAGTGTGTCTGCCCACCAAAGTCGCTTATTCCGAATGCGATAGCCGGTTGATATCTGAAAAAGATCGGCACTTCGACTTTGGCGTTGCCCATCAGGTGACGAATGATGAAATGGTCAGCGCCCGAAAAAGGAGCTTGCACGTCACCAGGATAGTTTGCCAATCCTCCCGCGACTTCCACATAGGGAAGCAGGCCTATTGCGCCCCAGTAGACTTGCGAGGCGGTGGCGCTATTTCCGAACCGCGGATCGATGTAGTTGTTGTACTGGGCCTCTGCGACGCCTTCGGGCAGCGTGAACCCGTAGGGAATGACGAGTCCCCCCGATTCGCCGAGCGAGTTCAACGCCGGGGTGGTGGCATGGGCTTGCGTGAACAGCCAAGATAATGCAACCCCCATCGCGATTGCCTTCGGCGCATGTTGTGGTCTTTTCGTCCGCAATTTGCTCAGCCTCGTTTTTGGTGTGGCGTTTCGTTAGATTCGCCTTTCGCCGCATTGGTGTATCGAGCAGCGAGCATGAGCAGAATGTGTGCCAATAGCGCAGGCATGGCGGCGCGTGCCACTTCCATTGATGCGATGCTGCGTTCGGCGCGCCGAGTGTGGGAATAGGCCGGTGGTTACGGCCTACGTTACGTAACGAGCCGTAGCATTTGGCTGGATGAGGGGATGGGAGCAGCGTGGGTTCCGGCTACGAATCCACACAGTGCCGTTTGCAGCCGGAAGTTTGGCAGTGGTTAAATTCGTTGCCAGGAAGACAGGGTGCGGCTGGCACGGGTCGTGCTCTATAAGCCGCGCCGCCAGCCTTACGTCAGATAAGGTTCGGGCCGGAGGGATTAAGGCGTCAAACGACAGAGGCGAGATAGCGCAACGGTGATCAAAGTGTTGTCATGGACGAAAACGTGGTTTGACGGGCTGCAATTAGGACTACTAAAGGAGAAATCGGGCGGAAAGCAGATTCTATTTCGCGCGTTCTGGCAGTTGAGTCTCTCTCGCGGTGAGGCAAAAGACAATGACAACGGGCAAGACGAATCGGGGGATGCGAAGGCCGGCGAGCTCGCATGCGCTTTTGGCGCGTGCAGTCGATGTTGCACTCGTCGTCGCAGGTGCTGCCGCCGCATCGCGGATGCGCTTTGGGAACCCGCTTGGTGGCAGCGTCGATGCCCTGTTTGTCGCATTCGCAGCAGCGCTCGCTTGGGCTCTGTTTCCGGTATTCGGAATTTATCAGTCGTGGCGGGGGCGACCTGTGCCTCAGCTCGCCGGGAGAATGTCGCTCGCATGGCTCGTGGTGCAGGCCAGCGGACTCGTGTTGATGTTTTCGATGCATCGGACCGATCTTGTTTCGCGGCTATGGTTTGCGTACTGGACCGGAGTGACGGGCGGAGCGTTGATCGCTTCGCGCCTCGCAGCTTACGCGGGCCTCTCACGGGCTCGCAACGCCGGCCTTAACTTGCGCAAGGTGGTGGTGGTGGGGTGCGGGCCGCACAGCCGCGAGGTGTTGCGCCATATTGATGAGTCTCCCGCAAGCGGCTTCCGGGCCGTGGCCGCTTTTGACTTGCGCCCGACTTTGGCGCCCGTTAGCACGGATCTACCGGTGTTCGACGATTTTGCTGCGCTCGCACGATACGTGCGACAGGAGGGCGTGCGGGAAATATGGCTTGCGCTGCCACTGTCCGAGGAGCAAGCGATTCTGCGCTTCACCCACGAGTTTTGCGACGAGCTCATCAACATCCGGTTTATTCCGGACGTTAGCAGCATTTCGCTCTTCGGCAGCGGCATGATCGATATGCTCGGCGTTCCCGCACTCGATCTGGTTGCGTCGCCGCTACCTTCTCAGGCGCTGTTGCAAAAGGCGATCTTCGATCTGGTGTTCGGTACGTTGGCAATCGTTGCCTTGGCTCCTCTGATGATCGTGATAGCCATCGCAGTCAAGCTCTCCTCGGCTGGCCCAGTACTGTTCAGGCAAGCACGTAAAGGCGCCGACGGGCGTGTATTCGATATCTACAAGTTTCGAACGATGCGCCAGCATGCCCAAGAGCCGGGCGTCGTGAAACAGGCTACGCGCCACGACGCGCGCGTCACGAAGGTGGGGGCCCTCCTGCGCCGCACGAGTTTCGACGAATTGCCGCAATTCTTCAACGTGCTGCGTGGGGACATGTCCGTCGTCGGGCCGAGACCGCACGCGATCGAGCACGATGAGATCTATCGAAAAGTTATCGATGGA
>JAXDQB010000514.1:0-10382 GCA_034668065.1 Paraburkholderia sp. | reverse complement strand
ATTCCTGAAAACCGATCAGAACGCCGTACCGATCTGGAACTGGAACGTCTGGTATTGATCGCCCGTGTGTCTGACGATTGGCAGACCGAAGTCCAACTTGAGTGGGCCGATCGGAGAAATCCACTCTAGGCCCACGCCGTAGCTATACCGCAACCCGTTTGCCCCGGTGGTCGTGTTGCCGATACTGCCCCAGACGTTGCCGCCGTCGACGAACGTAAAGACGCGCAGGGTGCGATCATAGCCGGTGCCAGGCAGCGGGAACGTGAGCTCAATGTTGCCGACAAGCATCTTCGAGCCGCCGATCGGGTCGCCGGTCGTCACGTCACGCGGTCCGAGCGAGCCTGGTTGGTAGCCGCGAACCGAGCCAATGCCGCCCGCGTAGTAGTTCTTGAAGATCGGGAAGGGCTCGCCGCTAAGGCCGTTGCCAAAACCGCCCTGGAAGTTCAAGCCGAGCACGAAGCCGCGCGCAAACGAGTAGTAATACTGCGCCTGCATGTCGGTCTTGTAGTAAGACACGCGCGTGAGCGGCGTGCCATATTCTGCGTTGGTCTGCAGAAAATACCCTCGACTCGGCACGAGCGCGCTGTCGCGATTGTCGCGTGACCAACCGACGGTGAGCGGAACAGTGTTCGATACCCGGCCAAACGTATTCACGTAGTCCAGGTACGTTTGCGGCGTGGTGGAATCGACGTCGATCCGGTCCTGTTCGATCCCCGTGCCGAAATACACCATGTCGGCTTCCGAAAACGGAATGCCGAACTTCATATCCGCGCCGTAGCTGATGATGCGAAAGCTCGTATCGGTCGTGCTCGAGTAATAGAGCGGCATCGTGGTGCGGTAATACACATCCGTAATCCGCTTGATGCCGTCAATCGTGAAGTACGGGTCAACCTGAGTCAACGTCAGCGTACGGTAAACCGTGGACGTATTCACGTTGAGTGACAGGCTCGTGCCCGAACCAAAAACGTTGTCCTGCGAGATGCCGGCCGAAATAATAGGGCCCTGGCCGGAGCCGTAGCCCAGACCGAGCGTGATCGAGCCGGTGGGCTTCTCGACAACCTTCACGTTGACGTCAACCTCATCCGGCGTGCCGGGCACCGGCGCCGTCGTCACCTCCACATTCGTGAAGTAGCCAAGACGATTGATACGGTCTTTCGAAAGCGTCAGCCGGCTCGAATCGAACCATGCGCTTTCCATCTGACGCATCTCGCGCCGGACGACCTCATCACGCGTGCGAGTGTTGCCGACAATGTTGACGTGGCGCACATACACGCGATGGCCTGGCGTAACCTGCAACGTCAACGCAACGGTGTGATGCTGCTGATCGATGGCCGGCTGCGCGTTGACGTTCGCAAACGCGTAACCGTACTCGCCGAGCTTGTCGACAATCGCTTTCGTCGTCGCCTGCAGCTTGTCGGCCGAGAAAAGTTCGCCGCGCTTGACCGTGATGAGCTTCTGCAACTCCGGCCCGCGATCAAGCAGATTGCCCGCGAGCTTGATGGACGAAATCTTATAAGGCTCGCCTTCATGCACCGTCAGTGTGAGGTACATGTCGTTCTTGTCCGGCGAGATCGACACCTGCGTCGACTCGATGTTGAACTCGAGATAGCCGTGGTTTAAATAATACGAGCGGACGTTCTCGAGGTCCTTTGCGAGCTTATCCTTCGAATAAAGGTCGTCCTTCGTGTACCACGAGAACCAGTTCGGCGTAGAGAGCTGCATCTCATCGTGCAGCGTGCTTGTGCTGAACACCCGGTTGCCGACGAAATTGACCTGTCGAATCTTCGCGCTTGGCCCTTCTATAACCGAAAACAGAATCGAAACGCGATTCTGATCCACCGGCGTAATCGTGGTGGTCATCTCGGCTGCGTAGTACCCGCGCGTGAGGTATTGGTGCTTCAACTCCTGCACGGCGCGATCAACAAGCGACTTGTCGTAGTAGCGTCCCTGCGAAAGGCCGACGCCATTGAGCGCCTTGAGCAGTGCGTCTTTCTCGAACTCGTGCAGCCCCGAGAAGTCGATCGAGGCGATGGCCGGCCGCTCGGAGACGTTGACGATGACCACATCGCCTTCCGTCGAGATGCGCACGTCATTGAAGAAACCGGTGGCATAGAGCGCGCGAATTGCCTCCGATGCTTTGTCGTCTGTAAACGTATCGCCTTGCTTGATCGGCAGGTAGGCGAACACCGTTCCAGCCTCGATCCGGTGCAAGCCTTCAAGGCGAATGTCGCGCACGACAAACGGCGCATCCGCGTGGGCGGAAGGAGCGGCAATAACACCAAAAACCGCAGTGACCGAGGCACCCAGCTCTCTCGCCGTCAGCCCTCCACCGTGACGCCGGCGCGAGAAACGAATCTGCCACATGTGTCGAAACTCCTGCAATCCGCTGGTCTATGTCAAGAGTTCGACAGCTTAAGGGCCACGTCCCCTGCAAGAATTACGAGCCAGTTACCTTAATTACGTTTTATTTCTTGAGAAAGAATCACAAAGAACACCAACCGGGGGCGACACCCTCGGACTTCGCCCAAAGCCGCCGTCTCGCGCGCTGCTTGAGAAAGACTTGCGTGCGGCTTGTGTCTGACTCCCGCATGAGCCGCGCCGACTCCCCCATCCCACAACGGCGACGCGTAACGACACTTGACAAGATGTAATGCTCTGCAACATTCTCGTCTCGAAATTGCACTATCCTTTGCTGGCGGGCAAGCAGCAGGTCAGCTACCGCTCAGTTCATTGCGGCGGGCGCCCTTCACCGCGCCATCCGCCCACGCAACGACGGTACCGACGAAAGACTTGCTCATGTATTACCCAATGACGATGGAAGTGGTGGACGAATCGGACACCGTTGCCGTGCGATTTTCGATCGACAATCGTTCGTCCCTCCTGAGCGTCGAAGACATTGATACGGTCATCGAACGGCTCGTGCGGCTGCGCGCGGACCTGCAACCTCCGCACCCGGCAAAGCCGCTGGCTGCGCATGACTATCCGTTGCAGGTCGATCCTTGCTGGCAAGTGGAAATGTCGCCGATGTTCGATGGCCCAGTCCTACTGCTGCGTCATGCAGGCACCGGATGGATCGCGTATATGCTCCCGGCAGCGAGCGTCGCCCGGCTCATCGAGGTACTGGCGGCCAAGACGCCGCTCGCTGTACCTGCCGATACGTTGGTCAATTAATTGAGCCGCAAACAGATTTGTCCGGCTACCGCGCGAATCTGCCGCGGCCATCCCGTAACGTCGCATACTGGCTTCGAATGATTCCGATTCAATCATCGGTCTCATTGATGATGTAATGCCACGCATGTCGCGGTGTCGGCGCCAATTACGGCCAATCACGGCCGAACGGCCGAAGTCAAACCCAAACCCGATCCCGTGACCCACAAGAAAAACGCCTCGGCGTTAGCATCCGCCGAGGCGCATTTCATAGACTGCGGCTATTACCGCCCGTCCGCTTTGGTCCCGCTTTGATCGCAATTTTTATTGCGATCCCATCCCCCATCAACGCTGCGAGATGGGCTTTGCTTCACGCGACGGGTGCCCGACGAAAAGCTGACGCGGACGGCCGATCTTCTGCTCCGCTTCCGAGATCATTTCGTTCCACTGCGCAATCCAGCCGACGGTCCGCGCCATCGCGAAGATGCAGGTGAACATTGAGGTGGGAATGCCCAGCGCGCGCTGCACGATGCCCGAGTAAAAATCAACGTTCGGATAAAGCTTGCGCGACACGAAGTATTCGTCCTCGAGCGCGATTTTTTCAAGCTGCATTGCAAGCTTGAACAGCGGATCGTCATGCAGGCCGAGCTCTTCGAGCACTTCATGACACGTCTCGCGCATGAGCTTCGCGCGCGGGTCATAGTTCTTGTAGACCCGGTGACCGAAGCCCATCAGCTTCACGCCCGAGTTCTTGTCCTTGACCTGCTTGATGAACGTGGGAATGTTGTCCGGCGAGCCGATTTCCTCGAGCATCGTGAGTGCCGCTTCGTTCGCGCCGCCATGCGCCGGCCCCCACAGACAAGCAATACCCGCCGCGATGCACGCGAACGGATTTGCACCCGACGAACCGGCAAGACGCACGGTGGACGTCGACGCGTTCTGCTCGTGGTCCGCGTGCAAGATAAGAATGCGATCGAGTGCGCGCACGAGCACGTCGTTGACCACATACTCTTCGCACGGGTTCGAGAACATCATGTGCATGAAGTTCGCGCTGTAGGACAACTCGTTCTTCGGATAGACGAACGGCTGGCCGACGCTGTACTTGTACGCCATCGCCACGAGCGTCGGCAGCTTCGCGATCATTCGAATGGCCGATACGTCGCGATGATGAGAGTCGTTGATGTTGAGCGAATCGTGATAGAACGCCGACAGTGCACCTACCGCAGCGACGAGAATCGCCATTGGGTGGGCATCGCGACGAAAACCGCGGAAGAAAAACTGCATCTGCTCGTGCACCATCGTGTGACGCGTGATGGTGTCAACGAACTCCTTCTTCTCAGCTACGGTCGGCAGCTCGCCCTTCAGGAGCAGATAGCAGGTTTCCGTGAAATCCGCATTTTGGGCGAGATTGTCGATCGGGTATCCGCGATAAAGCAGCTCACCCTTGTCACCGTCGATGTACGTAATGGCCGAATTGCACGACGCCGTCGACATAAAGCCCGGGTCATAAGTGAATTTACCGGTCTGGCCGTAGAGCTTACGGATGTCGATCACGTCCGGGCCCATCGTGCCCTTGTAAATTGGCAGTTCGACGCTTGGCGAGTTGTCGCTGAAGGACAGCGTAGCTTTAACATCTGACGGGGTCATAGCATCCTCAATCGAAGTTGGAACGGGTTTCCGATCATGCGCGCGCGGCGCCCTCATTCACGCTCAAACGGCGCGCAACAGCCCCAGCACCCGCAAGACAGCCGGGTTCGAAAGGTCGCCTTCCGGTTCCTTGCGAGCAAGCAGCAAGTCCATCAGGTCGTTGTCGCTCAGCTCGAAAAGGCGCGTCAGTACGCCGACGTCCTCGTCGCTGAGGCTGTCCTCGTAGCGGCTGAAAAAGCGCTCGAAGATCAGATCGTTTTCCAGCAAACCGCGCCGCGCGCGCCAGCGTAGGCGCGCGCGGCGCAGCGGGTCGGACTGGTGCAAGGTTTCGTCCATCTCAAACCGTACGGCGCACCATCAGTTCCTTGATCTTGCCGATCGCCTTCGTCGGATTGAGCCCCTTCGGGCACACGTCGACGCAGTTCATGATCGTATGGCAGCGGAACAAACGGTACGGGTCTTCGAGATTGTCGAGACGCTCGGCCGTCGCTTCGTCGCGGCTGTCCGCGATGAAGCGATAGGCCTGCAACAGGCCTGCCGGCCCGACGAACTTGTCCGGATTCCACCAAAAGCTTGGACACGATGTCGAGCAGCTCGCGCACAAGATACACTCATAGAGCCCATCGAGCTCGTCGCGCTCCTCGGGGGACTGCAAGCGTTCCTTCTCGGGCGGCGGCGTATCGTTGATCAGGTACGGCTTGATCGAGTTGTATTGATTGAAAAAGTGCGTCATGTCGACGATCAAATCACGCACCACGGGCAGGCCCGGCAGCGGGCGAAGCACGATTTTCTGCGGCAACTCGTTCAGATTCGTCAGGCAGGCAAGGCCGTTCTTGCCGTTGATGTTCATCGCATCCGAGCCGCAAACACCTTCGCGGCAAGAACGGCGGAACGACAACGTCTCGTCGATGGCCTTCAGCTTGACTAGCGCATCAAGCAGCATCCGTTCATGCTCGATCTCAACCTCATAGGATTGCATGCGCGGCGCCGCGTCCTTGTCGGGATCGTAGCGATAGATTTCAAAAATACGTTTTGCCATTTCTGATGTCCTTTGAGTGGGCCGACTCAGAACGTACGCGCCTTCGGCGGCACTGATTCGACCGTCAGCGGCTTCATGTGCACGGGCTTGTAATCAAGGCGATCGCCCTCGCTGAACCACAGCGTGTGGCGCAGCCAGTTGTCGTCGTCGCGATGCTCGTAGTCGCTGTGCGCGTGTGCGCCGCGGCTTTCCTTGCGCGCCTCGGCCGAGACCATCGTTGCGCGCGCCACCTCCATCAGGTTCGCGAGCTCGAGCGCTTCGACACGCGCCGTGTTGAAAACCTTCGACTTGTCCTTCAGATGCACGTGATCGACGCGTTCGGCAAGTTCCTTTACCTTGTCAAGGCCTGCCGAGAGCAGCTTCGAGGTGCGGAATACGCCCGCATGCGCTTGCATCGTCGAGCGGATGTCGCCGGCGACAGCCTGCGTATATTCGCCCGAGCTCGACTTATCGAGCTTGTCGAGACGCGCGAGTGCGAAATCGGCCGCATCCGCCGGAAGCGGCTTGTGCTCTTTGATTGCCCTCACGTGCTTGACAATGTGGTTGCCCGCGGCGCGCCCGAACACCACGAGGTCGAGCAACGAGTTCGTGCCCAGGCGGTTGGCGCCGTGCACCGAAACACACGAGCATTCGCCCACTGCGTAGAAGCCGTTGACCGGCTCTTCGTGACCGTAAGTAGTGCCGACCACCTGGCCGTGAATATTGGTCGGGATGCCGCCCATCTGATAGTGGATAGTTGGCACGACGGGAATCGGCTCCTTGATGCAATCGACGTTCGCGAACTTCAACGCGATTTCGCGGATCGACGGCAGACGCTTCATGATCGTCTCGGCGCCAATGTGCGACAGATCGAGCAGCACGTGATCCTTGTTCGGGCCGACGCCGCGCCCTTCCTTGATCTCCTGATCCATCGAGCGCGAGACGAAATCGCGCGGCGCGAGATCCTTGAGCGTAGGCGCGTAGCGCTCCATGAAGCGCTCACCATTCGCATTGCGCAGGATGCCGCCCTCGCCTCGCACGCCTTCGGTAATCAGCACGCCCGCACCGGCCACGCCGGTTGGGTGGAATTGCCAGAACTCCATATCCTGCAGAGCGAATCCCGCACGCGCGGCCATGCCGAGGCCGTCACCCGTGTTGATGAACGCATTCGTCGACGCGGCGAAGATCCGGCCGGCGCCACCCGTGGCGAAAAGCGTGCACTTGCCTTCGAGGATGTAGACGTCTCCCGTTTCCATCTCGAGGGCGGTCACGCCGAGCACGTCACCGTGCGCATCGCGGATCAGATCGAGCGCCATCCATTCGACAAAGAACTGCGTTTTCGCCGCAACGTTCTGCTGGTAGAGCGTATGCAGCAGCGCGTGGCCGGTACGGTCGGCTGCGGCGCAAGCGCGCTGCACCGGCTTTTCGCCGTAGTTCGAGGTGTGCCCGCCAAACGGACGCTGATAGATCGTGCCGTCGGCGTTGCGGTCGAACGGCATGCCCATGTGTTCGAGTTCGTAGACGGCGTTCGGTGCCTCACGGCACATGAATTCGATTGCGTCCTGATCGCCGAGCCAGTCCGAACCCTTGATCGTGTCGTAGAAGTGATAGTGCCAGTTGTCTTCGCTCATATTGCCGAGCGACGCGCCGATGCCGCCTTGCGCGGCCACCGTATGCGAACGCGTCGGGAACACCTTCGACAACACGCAGACGGAGAGGCCCGCGCGCGCGAGTTGCAAAGAAGCGCGCATTCCCGATCCGCCTGCTCCGACGATGACCACGTCGAAGCGACGACGCGGCAGAGAATTCTTGATTGCAGCCATTCTTTTAAACTCTCCAGAGAATCTGCGCAGCGTACCCCGCACACCCGAGCAGCCAGACGATCGTCAGCGCTTGCAAGAAAAGGCGCACGCCGACCGGCTTGATGTAGTCCATCCAGATGTCGCGCACGCCCACCCACGCGTGATAAAAGAGCGAGAGCAGCGTGACGAACGTCGCGAGCTTCATCCATTGAGTCGCGAAGATCGAAGCCCAGCCCGCATAGGAGAAATCGTTCGCGCCAAAGAACCAGGCGAGCAGGATGACGGTGTAAATCGCCATGATGACGGCGGTGACGCGCTGCGCGAGCCAATCGCGCAAACCGTAATGCGCGCCGACCACAAGGCGCTTCGAGCCGATTCGATTGTTGGCTGCCATGTCTTCAAAAAACTCCGAATAGTTTGAGCGCGAAGGCGATCGTCAGCACCGACGACACCACGAGGACGACTATCGAGGTTTGCTGCCCGCCTTCATTGCTCACAGCGTGATGCAGATCCATCAGGAGGTGACGGATGCCGGCGCAGAAGTGCACGAGAAAGGACCACGCGAGAACCAGCGTGACCAGTTTGACGACGATGTTGGAGAGGACCGCCTGGAAAACGTCAAAGCTCAGTTCGGAAGTGAGACTTTGATCGAAGAGGTAAAGCAAAAACGGAAGGAAAATGAACAACAGCCCGCCACTTACTCGGTGCAGAATCGACACGCGCCCCGCCAGTGGAAGGCGGTACGCCGTCAAAATCTGACCGATGCCGATGTTCCGGTATTCCGGCCTCGGTTTTTTTACGGCTTCTGCCATGCTTGACCCCTACTGTGTAGTCAAAATCAACTCAACTAACCCGCAATTTTAGCGCTTTTTCATATCGCAGCGCAGCGAACCCCACGCAAACCCCCTTTAAGCACCGGCAAAAACCAGGCTTTTGCGCAGCGCTGAAGCACCTTCTCGCCTCGCTCTTCAACTCAAATCGTTCTGATAGTAGTACCCCGTTGTGACATACCAGCCACGGCGTACTTCGACGGGTCGATCGCCGTAGGTATAGGACACGCGCTCCACCGAGAGCAATGGAAATCCGTCGGGCACGCCGAGCAGCGCAGCGACAGCCGGTTCTGCCGCCACCGCCCGAATCTTTTCCGACGCGCGTATCATTCGTGTGCCGAATTCCGCCTCGAACATCGCATACATGGGCCCCTTGTATTCGCTCAGACGCTCGAAGCTCAAGCCGCGAAACACTGCGCCCGGCAGCCAGATCTCGTCGAACACGGTGGTCACGCCGTCGAACTGCAGCAAGCGCTTGATCTGGACGACGGAATCGGCCGGCTTCAGTTCGAGCTGGCGCGCAATTTCCGCCGGTGCCCGCAGACGCCGGCATTCAAGCAGCTTGCTCACGTGGGGGTGCTCGGCACTGTCATCGGCCAGCAATCGCAGGAAGCGAAACTGGGCGCGGTCCTCGTTATGCGTTGCGACGAACGTGCCCTTTCCTTGACGGCGCACGAGGAGGTTCTCGGCGGCCAGTTCATCGATCGCCTTTCTGACGGTGCCCTGGCTTACCTTGTAGCGCGCGGCGAGCTCGACCTCGCTTGGGATGATCTCGCCCGGCTTCCATTCGCCGGATTCGAGGCTCTGAGTAATGAGCCCCTTGATCTGCTGGTAGAGCGGACTGAACGTCGGCGAGGGCGCATTGGCGGTCGTGCCCTCGCCGGGTTGGGCGTTCGCATTCACGCTGCTGACCTGGTTCGCATTCATGCCGCGCATTTCAACACAAACGCGGCTCGGGCGTCCAGGATTTTTGCCCGCAATTCATGTGTCTTATATAAGACATAAGATATGGTTGACTTTGGCGTGGCTCGCTCCTACACTGCGGCGCAAACAATGTATCGGGCCGGCATGTGCCGCAAGATCTTCCGGTATGCAGCAGATACCCCGGCAGGCCCCGCACGGATTATGCGGTCGCCGCGGAAGTCCTCGCGGGCCACCCTGCATCGCCCCACGCTTCGCGTAACGCGCATAATATGGCGTTTCCGCGGCGTTGGACGCGCCCGAATGCACTCGAACGTACCAACGCACCAACGCATCGTCCTGGAGATTTCTCAATGGCTAAGCCCGCAAAGCGCGTTGCCGTCACCGGCGCCGCAGGTCAAATCGGTTACTCGCTGCTCTTTCGCATCGCCAACGGCGATCTGCTCGGCAAGGATCAGCCCGTCATCTTGCAACTGCTCGATCTGCCGCAGGCGCAGGCAGCCGTCAAAGGCGTAGTGATGGAACTGGAGGACTGCGCGTTCCCGCTCTTGGCGGGCGTCGTCGTCACGGATGAACCGAAGGTCGCGTTCAAAGACGCCGACATCGCGCTGCTCGTGGGCGCCCGTCCGCGCTCGAAGGGTATGGAGCGCAAGGATTTGCTCTCGGCCAACGCCGAGATCTTCACCGTGCAGGGCCGCGCACTTAATGACGCGGCAAGCCGCGATGTGAAGGTGCTTGTCGTCGGCAACCCGGCCAACACGAACGCTTATATCGCGATGAATTCGGCACCCGATCTGCCGAAGAAGAACTTCACGGCCATGCTGCGCCTCGACCACAACCGTGCGCTTTCGCAGCTGGCGGCCAAGTCGGGCAAACCCGTCTCGTCGATCGAAAAGCTTGCCGTTTGGGGCAACCATTCGCCGACGATGTACCCCGATTACCGCTTTGCCACGGCCGAAAGCCAATCGCTCGCGAAGCTCATCAACGACGACGAGTGGAACCGCAACGTATTCATCC
>JAXDQB010000513.1:0-4606 GCA_034668065.1 Paraburkholderia sp. | reverse complement strand
CGAAGCCTCCGGCGCCGTCATCGGCGGCCGGACAGCTTACGCTGCAAAAAAAGCGGACATTTGAACTTAGCTAAAAGCGGACATTACAACTTAGCCGCTACAATCCATTATGTTGATAATTCGCGTTATGTCAAATTGCAAAAGACGTCGTAGCCTCCGCTCTTCCTGGCATGCTTGGCGGCTCGTTACGCAATCGCGGAGCCGCCTACGCGTCCAGCTGCACCGGTGACATTGCAAATGTCGTGCTTTGGCCATTTAGAAATGTCGTGTTTCTGAACTCGGCGTCACTCGGTCCGCGCGTCGCGTCGAGGGCTTCGTCGCGTGCCTCGACGCACATTTGAAGCGTGCCCACGTCGCCCTTCGCAAGCCATCGGTCGCGCCTTGATATCGCTTCGTAGGCCGGCGAACTCGGCCGCGTTGGAAAATGCTGCCGGAAGCAAACCGAAGCTATCGATGTAAGTAATTGGATCGAGGGCTCCTTTCTATAGGCATGTTTGGCGAATCGGCAGATTCGCCAACGGGTTCGAAGACGCTAATTCAGTATACAAACTGAATTCACAGGACACGTATTGAACAGCGCGCAGACAGGACAAAAGCTTGCGATATACTTCGCCCGCGCGGAAGCGGACAATTTTTTACCAGATGAACAAGCCTGTATTCGCCGTCACGTACGAACAACTCGATCAGTGGATTGCCTCACTGCAGTCGGAACTCACACGCGAAGCGTTCACCTGCACGGTGGGGATATTGCGTGGCGGCGCCCCTCTCGCACTGATGGTGTCGCACGCCACAGGCATCCCTTGCGCATTCTTGCGCTACGATCGTGCAAGTCGGACGGTTACATGGGATTCGTCAATTCCCATTCCCCCCGCCGGCAACAAGATTTTGATCTGCGAAGACATTGCAGGTCTTGGCTACACACTCGCCGACTGCATCCGATATCTGCAATCGTACGGCCTTACCGTAAAGACGCTGACAGCCGGATTCGACGACTCGAGCCGAATCCGGCCCGACTACAGCATCGACGGTCGAGGCTGTTTCCTCCTCTTCCCTTGGGAGCGTCATTCGTATACCGAGGACTATAAAACAGCGTGGCAACGCACAAACGCCGGTCGCAACGGCCGAATTGCCGAAGATCACGAATTTTCGGTATACGCCATTGATCTAGATGGCATATTGGTACCGGACATCCTGCACGAACGGTACGAATCCGACTTGCACGCCGCGCTTCGCGAGCGCGATAGCTTGGATCCGTATCAAGATCTGCCGCCAATTGATGTTCGTGCTGCTAAAGCGATAATCACCGGCCGCCCCGAGATAGACCGAACGCGCACGCTTGCATGGTTGCGAAAATATGATTTCGATGAACCGCTCTTGCTCATGCGAGATCCCGCCAAGCACGACGAAACTGCGGAGCAAGTTGCCGCGCATAAAGCGCAAGCAGCAGTCCAGCTTGCGTGCACGCATTTTATCGAAAGCGATCCGAAGCAGGCAATCTTAATAGCAAGGCACGCCCCCTTGCTGCGCGTCGTATGGTGGGATGCCTTGACCAAGGAGGGAAAATTAATTTCGGCCCATGCTTGGTGAACCGATTTCTGGACCGGCGTCTGATCAACTGTTGCACGGATGGAGAACGTGCGATGGGCCGTGCTGACAATGGACAATGGTGTCCGCCGTCATTGCAATCAGAGTAGATCAGGCTGAAATGGCGACTGAATTGCAGTACTTCGCATTCTCGAACATGGATTCGTATTGAGCTACATGCGAGAATGCCGGGGCATTAAAAACGCCAAATTGAGTGCAAGACGGCTGCTACAACGTTACTGCTTCGCGTATCGCGACGCTTTTTCCCGCATGAAGTATTTTTTCGCTTGGCATCAAATATAGTCCAATAATAGGGCTACCGCGCGTGGCGCATTTGGCCCAGTTGGACCATTGAAATGCGGCATTGTGCGCCAAACGAACGTGAAGAATGCGCAGAGCCGCCGTCAAGCGGATTCGGCGGATGATGTGGGCCGGAAGCCTTGCGGTCCTCCGCAAGCGCTCTCATATCCGGAGCAATTCGGGGATCTCGCGCCGCTTATCGAATGAACTGGAGATCATAGAGCGGCGCTCTGCAATCAATACTTGGCGAAAATCAAGTGAAATCCCGGTCGAAAATTATATACGACTCGACGCGGAATCCTGGTAGTTGGGCAGTGTGATGGTGGCGGCAACGTCTGGGGTGCCCATCGCAGGCACAGCCCATCGCTCGCACTATGGATGTCGGAGCCTCGCGCCAAGCAAAGCGCAAAAAAACACCGCCACCCTGCTCACCCGCCCAGCTGCCGTCCGCTCAGCGCGTCGTTCACCAGTTGGCTTACTTTCTCGCGTTCGCGTGCTGGCGCAAACAGCGATGCCCGCTGCGCGCACTGCTCCCGAAGCCGCGAAAGGAAGACGGGATCCCGGCTCGCAAGATCGAGCAAGCGCGCCAGTTCCCGGTAATCGCCAGGCGGAAAGTACCCGGTATAGTCTCGGCCCAACATGCCGACGTTGCCCGATATGCGGCTGGCCAGCACGGGCACGCCGGCGGTCACGGCTTCGACGATGACATTGGCGCCGCCTTCCATCACGCTTGAAATAATCAGCGCTTGCGCCCTTCCCATGCGCCGCCGCGTTTCTGCATGATCGAGTGCTTCAAGCCAGACGTAGCGCTGCACCGCCGGCCAGGATCGCGCTTGCAAGGCACGCGCAGCAAGCCGATACTCCTCATCGAGCGCACTGCCGATATGGATCAGCCGCACCGGCGAATCATCGGGCAAGCAGTCAAGCGCGCGCATGGCCGTAAGGGGATCTTTCTCCGGGCGCATGTGGCCCACCAACACGACATCGAAGGTGTGCCGGCGTGACGTGGTAGCCATGGTGGTGGCCATGACCGGCTTGCGCGCCGGCGCGGACTGATGGATCACCCAGCATTTGCTGCGATGACCAGGCGCTAATTCGGCGAGCCCCTCTTCCTGCAGCACGACGAGATGCGTTGCAAGATCGAGCGAACGCCGCGCGGATTCGTCGCAGCGGATATCGCGGTATAGATCGGTGCCGGTCAGTACTACGATAAGCGGGCGATCTGCGCAGGCGTCAGCAAAACGAGCAATGCTTGTGGCCAAGCGCCGCGCATGCAATGCGATCAGGCAAGCGGGCAGCCTGTTCGAGTCGCCCGAGTCGCCCGAGTCGCTTGAGTCGCTTGCCGGCGGCGCCCACTCCATTGCGAGCGAAACGTCGTACTGCGCACGCAGGAAACCGGACCAGCGGTAAGCTGTCTGCCAGTTACCGTTGTTTGCGCTGGACAGCGCTGGAGTGACGATTGCAATACTTGGCTTCGGAACATCCATGATAGAAGACACTGATGGCATGGTGGCACGCCGGTTAAACAAGTCCCGCCTCGAGGCCGCCTTCGCGGATGCCTCTCGCCGCACGTGGGCGATCTTGCAGGACCTGACTCCTTCCCAGATGCGGGTCCCCTACTTCTCCGGGATCAACCCGCCGGGGTGGGAGTATGCCCACATCGCTTGGTTCACGGAACATTGGGTGCTACGCGATCCCAAGCTCGGCTCTGACGGACGGTTCGTCACCACTCGCCCTTCGCTGTTGGCGAATGCGGATCGCTGGTTCGATTCGATGCAGGTCGCACACCGCGATCGCTGGCATCTCGATCTCCCACCGCTCACGGCGTTGCGCGACTACGTCCTCGACGTCCTCGAGCGCGTGCGCACGAAGCTCGCTTGCGGCGATGATACAGATGAAGCGTTCTATTTTTTCCGCCTCGCGCTGTTCCATGAGGACATGCACGCGGAGGCGCTGACCTACATGCGCCAGACGCTCGATTATCCGCTGCACGCCCCTCTTATGTTGACGCAACTCGAACCCGACAGCAGCGACGTGGCCATCGGCAGGGGAACGTTTCAGATCGGCAGCTCCCCGAATGACGGGTTCGTTTTCGATAACGAGAAGTGGCGGCATCCAGTGGAAATCGAGTTGGCGTACATCGATCGACAATGCGTGAGCAATGCCGAGTACGCCGAGTTCGTTGCGGCCAATGGCTATCGCGACGAACGCTGGTGGTCTGACGACGGTAAAGCATGGCTGCGGCATGCGGGACTGACGAAGCCGCAGCGCTGGCGCGAATCGTCGCATGAGGGGCCGGGGCATTGGGAACACCGCTGGTTCGGCGATTGGCAAGCGCTGCCGCTTGCGCTTCCGGTATGTCACATCAACGCATTTGAGGCCGAAGCCTACTGCAGATGGCGTGGCCGCCGGCTACCACGCGAGGCCGAGTGGGAATACGCCGCGTGTCACAACCTGATTCTTTGGGGCGATTCGGTATGGGAGTGGACGGCAGATCCGTTCGAGCCCTACCCTGGTTTTGCGCCAGATCCTTATCTGGACTATTCGCTCCCATGGTTTTCGACGCACCGTTCGGTGCGCGGCGGCTCCTTTGCCACGCATGATCGAATGCGCCACCCTCGCTACCGGAACTTCTACTTGCCGCACCGCAACGACGTTTTTGTCGGATTCCGCACTTGCCGGTGAGTGCCTCGCCGGCCGACGCTCGCGACGCTTCCCCGGT
>JAXDQB010000512.1:0-3088 GCA_034668065.1 Paraburkholderia sp. | reverse complement strand
GAAGACCCCCGGTTTTCATGAAGCGCTCCATCGAGGACTGTTGCGCAGACGGCTGGCCGTTCCATTGAACAATAAACTTCATGTCGGACCTCCACTTCGGACTGGCGATGCCAGCTCGTGGCTTGCTGTCATCGTCGTAGACGGGGCGTCGCGGCACCCCGGCGCCCGGATGCTGCGGAATGGTTCGCACCTATATCCGCGATAGGCATAAGACCACGAGGCGTCCCCACCCATGATAGGCGACTGCGCGCGATCAATATGCCCGGGCGAGGCCCGCGCTCGAGCGTGATCGAGCACTGCGATTAATTTTAAGATAACCCCCATCGAGAGCCATCTCATAATCATAAATAGCAGCCTTGTCGATATCAAAAACTATTTTTAGGACGAAAGGAAGGTAAATCTCTCTCGTTATTTTTTTGAGATAAAGGACTCTCAAGTAGCTTGTTGTCCGTCCCATTCGCATAGGCTAGAATCGGTCGCCCGCCGCGATCAATGGCGGCTCGCTTACGCAAAAGAAATGCGCAGCAGTGCGCATGAACAGCGAAAAATCAGAGTTTTCTCGGATGTGGGTCGGGGATAATCTGGCAGACATCAGCCGCCGACTATTCATCGAAAATACTCGCATCGATTTAGAGCCGCTCGAACGACGAATCATGGCCCTTGAATTCCGGCGGAAGATCGATTGAATTCAGAAAGACAATAGCGAGGGCAAAAGCGCATGAATTCCCGGAAAATCCTGTTGTTATCCCGTCCGAAACATCGCATACGCGTCGTGTTGCTGGACGATCATCCGATCGTCTCGCTCGGTGTAGCCTCGTATCTGCGTGACTTTTCCGACTTCGACGTATTAGCGGCCGTGACGGGCACCGATGATCTTCTTTCGGAGATAGAACGTAACGAATACGATGTCGCTCTGATAGATTTTTATCTTCCCGACGACCGTCTCGATGGGGCTGCGTTTATCCGGCGTTTGCGGACGTGCGCTCCATCAGTCGTGATCGTGGTGCTCTCGGCTGCGCGCACGTCCGATGTCGAATGCGTGTGTCATCGCGCTGGCGCCAACGCGTTTCTCGAAAAGGCCACGCCGCTTCACCTGATTGCCGACGCCATCCGCAGTGCGGTGGGTTCCCCGCGCAAATTCTTTGGCGTGCGCAATGGAAACGTCGAGGCGGTTGTGCCGACTCCGCGGGAAGACACGCTCTCCTCGGCGGAAATGGAAATCCTGCGCCATATCGCCGAGGGCTTCTCAGTTTCACAAACTGCGGATCGTTTGCGGCGTAGCAAAAAGACGATAAGCACGCACAAGCGTAGCGCCATGCGCAAGTTGCAAGTTGCCGACGACTTAGCACTTGCCCTGTTCCTGAAAGAAAAGTTTCGCGGCTGAGCGCGGGAAAAGCGGAGAGGGCGGCGATGTGCACAGGTTTTTCTTCGATGCGCTGTTGGCCGATGGGGAGATGGCACCTTTGTATTCGGGCGTTACTTGTCGTCCTGTGCCAATTTTGTGTCGGTGCCGATGCAAATGACGGTCGCGTAAGCGGCGCGCGCGAGGCTGCGGCGCCTTTGCGTGTCGGCGCTTATGACGGCGATGCGAGCATGCTCAACTACGTCGATCGTTCCGGCGTGCGCCACGGGTTCGGTGCTAGTGTGCTGCATGCCATCGCCGATCCGCACGGGATCGTGCTCGTGCATCGCCACTTCGCCTCGATCGGCGCCGCATTCGCGGCGCTAGACGCCGGTCGGATCGACGTGTTGCCGATACCGTGTGCCGCAGCGCGCGGTGACAGACATCGATGGGTTTCCGAACCGTATGCGTTTCCGCTGGCCGGAGCCGTCGTCAGGAGCGGGCGCGCGAACCCGCGCGCATTGGCCGATCTGGCGCAACTGCGGGTCGCGCTCGAACGTGGCGCCATGGGCGCAGGCGTGGCAAAGACGTGGCTGCCGAGCGCCGAGTTCGTTGAAGTCGACGATGCGCGAAGCGGCATCGAAATGGTTGCGAGCGGAAACGTCGATGCATTCGTTGGCATTCAAGACGCCAACGTGGCGCAGGTCGATGCATTCGGGTACGGTTTGCTTGGATCGGCGCCATTGCCGCTCGCTGTGCCGCTGTGTCTCGCTGTGCATCGCGGGAACGCGGCCGCAGTTTCGCTTGTCGGGCAGGGTCTGGCGCGCCTCCCTGCGCCCTTGCGGCGTGAGATTCAAATGCAGCCGCTGCCGGCTTCGACACATTCGACGGTCGGGCAGCCGTTCGTGCTGACGGACGTCGAGCGGCGCTGGGCGAGCCACCACCCGGTGGTTCGCGTCGGCATCGAACGGCTGAATCGGCCCTACGACTTTCTTGACGACGACGGGCGTTCGCAGGGGGTGGGTGCCGAATTGCTGAGACAGCTCGCGCCCATTTTGCACGTGCGCTTCGAGCCCGTGTTGATCGACGATGCGCACACCTTGGCTGGGGCGCTGCACGATGGCACGGTCGATCTCGCGATATCGTTTCCGATCGTCTCAGCCACGACGCAGCCGCAAGATCTCACGCTGACCAGGCCGTACGACAGCTTTCCATGGTCGTTGGTGCGCGCGAGCGACGCGGCGAACCCGCCGGCGCGCATCGCGGCCAACGCATGGCGCTTGCAGCAACTGCTGCCGATGGCGCTGCACGACGCGACGATCGTGCCGCGCGAACGCGCGGCGGACGCGCTGCGTGCCGTGCTTGCCGGCAATGCCGATGCGGCGTTTGTCAATACGGTGGCGGCCGAGGATCTGCGCGACCGTTACCCGCATGGCCGCCTGATCGTGGATCCTGCGATCGCAGGCGTCGAGCAGATCGGCTTTGCCGCAAGCGAGCGTAACGCCGTGCTCGCCGGCATGCTCGACCGTTATGTGGCGTCGCACAGTCCGCATGAACTGTCTCGACTTGTCAGCCACTCGCGCCCCGTGTCGCTGTTGCTCGGCTACGAAAAACGCGCGGTGATCGGACTGTCGCTCGGCGCGGCCGCAATTGTGTTCGCGGTCTTGTCGACGCTGCTCGTGGCGTATTGGCGTACGCGAGCAGCGCAGCGTGCGGCCGATGCGGCGCGCGTTGAAGCCGTCGCAT
>JAXDQB010000511.1:0-4854 GCA_034668065.1 Paraburkholderia sp. | reverse complement strand
GCTCGGTTGACCTCGAAAAAATGGAAGTGGCTGCCGACCTGGATGGGGCGGTCTCCGGTGTTCATCGCGCTCAATACAACTTTTTCGCGGCCCGCGTTCAGTTCGACGTCGCCGTCCGCGGCAAAGAGTTCCCCCGGCACGAGCGCGTCGGCGTTAAGCGCCTCGCGACCTGCGCGGATTGGCTGGTGCACGGTGACGAGCTTAGTGCCGTCGGGAAACGAGCCTTCCACCTGCAGCACGGGCAGCAGATTGGCCACGCCAGGCAGCACGTCGTCGTCGGTGAGCAGCGTCGAGCCGTACGCGATCAGATCCGCGACGCTTCGTCCTTCGCGTGCGCCTTCCAGGATCTCGTCGGCGATGAGCGCGACCGCTTCGGGATGGTTCAGCCTGAGCCCCTTGTCGCGATGACGCCGCGCGAGTTGCGCCGCGGTGTAGAGCGTGAGGCGCTCGTATTCGGTCGGTGTCAGTAGCATCGGTGCATCCGTCTCATTCAGTTCAGTTCGCGAAGAGCCGAGCATCGTGCCGGTGACGGCGCATCGCGGCGATGTCCGCGGCGAAAGTGCTGGACCACAGTTCGTCAAGTAGAGGCGCCGGGCGCGCCAGCACCGCGGCAAGCGGCGCGCGCAAGCTCGTCAGCACACGCTGCGCGTCGAGGTGGCCGACGATGCCAAGCCGCACCGCCGAACTCACTGCGCCCGTGCACGCCGCATGCGCAGAGATGGCCCGCGCCTCGCCCTCGCCGATGCCGAAGCTGCGCCACAGCATGCCCTGCACGGCCGGCAGATGGCCCGGTGTGCGTCCGGCGACGATGGCCGCACGCAGTTCCCGTGCAAGCGCGACATCGAGCCGCGCATGTACCTCGGCAAGCGTGCGGCCGAGCCGCCGCGAGCCTTGCCGCATCGGTTCGGGCAGCGTCACGGCTTCGGCCGCGGCGTCGACGTCGAGCCACGCGTCGAGCGAGTCCGTCCGCCATGCGGCGCACACGATGCCCTGGTCGAGACTCGCCCAGCGTTCGAGCGCCTGCGCTCTCACGAACGCCGCGAGCGATGCGACATCGGTCACGAGTCCGTCCTGCTGCAAAGCCTCCAGGCCCCATGAAAAAGCCATCGAACCGCTCGGGAAAAAGCTGTCCGATTGCTGCAGGCTCGCGAGCAGGCTCGTGAATTCAGTCATGCCTGTGCTCGTGCGAGTGTTCGGAACCAAGGTCAATCTCGCCGATGCGCCCCGCTTCGAACATGGGCGCGAGCCGCACGCGATAATCTTCGAGCGGTCCCTTCACCGCGATCTCCAGCACGCTGCCGGCAAAGCGCACCGCCCAATGCATGTTGCCGGCGAAGTACCCGAGTTCGAGCGCGCTTGCAACGTCGCTCGCTTGCACTCGCAGCCAGCGCGTGTGCTCGGTACGTACGACGAGTGCCGCGTCGGCATCCAAATGCAGCAGGGCGCCGTCGAAAAGATGCGTCTGGCGATCAAGCGCGATCCCGCATTCCACGCCGCGCTGCGTGCGCGTGCGCAGCCGGTGACGGCGGATGTCATCGGCAGCGAGCATGACCGTGTCGACGCTCCCGCGATGTTCGAGCGCATGCAGCAGTTCGGAGATGCGCGGGTCAGACGCGCTGCCGACGATGGACGTATAGGTGATCATCGCGCGCTACCAATGCGTACGGCCGACGGGTACGGGATGCCCCTGTGCAAACGGGACATCTTGTCGTTCATGACAGCAATCCCGACGGTGTCGAGACTGCTCTGAAATATCACGATAGTTCATGCTCATCTCCTCGTCAATTAATGATGCCCGCACCGGCGCCTGGAATAGCCGCGGTTCAGATGGTCAGGTAGCGCATGATGCGCTCGGCGTCGACGTTTTCGCGCTTGTCGGTATGCACAAATCGGCCCTTCTCGATGATGAGGAAGCGGTCTGCGATGTCAAGCGTGAAGCTCAGCACTTGCTCGGAAACGATCAGCGCGAAATCGCGCTCCTTCTTCAGGCGGTTCAACGCGCGCGCGATGTCCTTGATGATCGATGGCTGGATCCCTTCGGTCGGTTCATCGAGAATCAGCACCTTCGGCTCCGAGACAAGCGCACGCGCGATCGCCAATTGCTGCTGCTGGCCGCCGGACAGATTGCCGCCACGCCGGTTGCGCATCTCATGCAGAACCGGAAACGACGCGAAGATGTAGTCGGGAATCACCGGCCGCTTGATGCGGTCCATGCCAGACAGGATGTTCTCTTCGACGCTCAGATACGGAAAGATCATGCGGCCCTGCGGTACGTAGCCGAATCCGGCCGCAACGCGCTCATAGCTTTTCGCGCGAACAAGCTCGCGGTCGTTGAGCTTGATCTGACCACTGCGCGACGGAATCATTCCGATCAGTGCCTTCAGCAAGGTCGTTTTGCCCATCCCGTTGCGCCCCATCACCGCGACGGTCTCGCCCGCCTCCAGATCGAAGCTTAGGTCATGCAGCACATGACTCTCGCCGTAGAAGACATTCAGGTTCTCGATCGAAAGCATGGTCAATGTCCCAGGTAAACTTCGATCACGCGAGGGTCGTTCTGCACCACGTCCATCTTGCCTTCCGCCAGCTTCTTGCCCTGATGCAAAACCGTGACCTTGTGCGCAACGGACTTCACGAATTCCATGTCGTGCTCGATGACGACCACCGAGCGCCCTTGTGCGATCTTGCGCAGCAAATCGCCCGTTAGCTCCCGCTCCCGCGCGCTCATGCCTGCGACCGGTTCGTCGAGAAGAAGCAGCTCAGGGTCCTGCATCAACAGCATGCCAATTTCGAGCCACTGCTTTTGCCCGTGAGACAGCAATGCCGCCTTACGTTCGAGCTGATCCTCAAGGAAGATCAGTCGCGCGATGCGTTCGATCTCATTGAGTACCGTTGCACTGCGGTGAAAGAACAGACAGCCGATTACGTCGCGCTTCTTCGGATACGAAATCTCGAGGTTCTCGGACACCGTCAGATCTTCGTACACCATCGGGTTCTGAAACTTCCGACCCACGCCTGCGCGCGTGATCTGGTACTCGAGCATCTTCTCCAGGTACAGTCCCTTAAACTCGATGGTGCCTGCCGTAGGCTTGGTCTTGCCGCAGATCATGTCAAGAAGCGTAGTCTTGCCTGCGCCGTTCGGCCCAATCACGACGTGCAGTTCCTTTTCTTCGACATAGAAGTTCAGATTGTCCACGGCCTTGAAGCCATCGAACGAAACGGTGAGACCTTCGACTGCCAGAATCATTGGTGTCATTGCGCAGCTCCATGTCCGTTGCGTTGCTGGTCCGGCCGCCGCTCACGCAGCCAGTCGATCACACCGGCCATCCCTTTCGGCAGGAACATCGGCACGAAAATGAAAAGTGCGCCGATGAAATAGACCCAGAAACCCACGAAATTTTCGGAGAGGAAACTCTTCGCAGCACCGATGATCACGGTGCCATACACCGCACCGACAAGAGACAGACGTCCGCCGACCGCTGCATATATCACCATTTCAATCGACGGCACGATGCCGCACACCGAAGGGGACGCGAAGCCGACCTGTAACGTGAACAACGCACCGCCCACCGCTGCGAACAGCGCAGCAATCGCGAAGATAAAACCCTTGAAGAGCGCAGGATCGTACCCGGAAAAACGAATGCGATCCTCGCGATCGCGGATCGCGATGAGCACCTTGCCAAGCCTGCTTCCGAGGATGTAACGGCCGACAAGCACGGCGCACAGCAGCAGCACTGCAGTCACGTAGTACATGACCAGCGTCGCCGTATTGCTCTGCACGCTGTATCCCATGAAGGTAGGCAAGTTCGTGATGCCGTTGACGCCGCCCGTATAGCCTTGCTGACCAATGATGACGATCGACATGATCGATGCGAGCGCCAGCGTCACGATCGAAAAATATACGCCGCCCACACGCTTTCTGAAGTTTGCATAGCCGAGCGCGAACGCAACCAGCGCCGGTAAAATGATGATCATTGGCATGGCAAACCATCCGTGCTCAAACGGCACCCACCACCACGGCAGCTTGTCGATGCTGTTCCAGGTCATGAAATCCGGCACTGGCGAACCGCCCCCGCCGAACACCGCCGCAGCGGGGTCGTTCGCACTGGCTTCGAGCTTCATGTACATCGCCATCATGTAGCTGCCCAGACCGAAGAAGATCCCTTGTCCGAGACTTAAGATGCCGCCGTAGCCCCACGTCAGAACAAGGCCGACCGCGCAGAACGCGAAGCTAAGGTACTTGGCAAAAAGGCCGAGCCGGAACGCACCCGTGAGCGCAGGTATCGCGATCAGCAGCATGAGCGCAAGGATCAGGACGGAGTACCTGTCGAGCAAGACCGAGCGCGGCCAGCCAGTCGCGGACGACTTGGCGTTCAACGCGTTACTACGTGGCGAAGAGAGAGGAAGGTTTTTCATGTTTCCGCGATACCTCGATTTCAGTGTGTCCGATGGTCCGAAAGAGAGCGGGTAAAGACATTCGTGTACGGCCTACAAAAAAAAACCCGAAGCCAGGACGAACCTGGCTTTCGGGCATTTTGGCCTTTGTCGTACGAGACGCCTTTGTCCCGAACGACGAAACTAGTTAGAAACAAACCGTCGCTAAGCGCGGGCGGATATTTCGTCAACAGCGCGCTGTCGTGAAGCGGACCGCGCCCTCGCATCAAAATGTTCGCAAGAGGCATGCCATCGCTACAAACGACGCACGTGCGGCAATCGTCGTTGATGCACACTGTGAAGCTCCCCAACGTGGGGTTAAAAAGCACACATCCCGTGCGTCATGCACATCGACGACAATCCCGCTCATTCAGAAATGCAGGTTTTCATGAGCCGTGATGATGGTGCCCGCGACGGCTTCAA